>NZ_DF968184.1:0-137 GCF_001270025.1 Streptomyces azureus
CCCCCCCCCCCCCCCCCCCCCCCCCCCCCCCCCCCCCCCCCCCCCCCCCCCCCCCCCCCCCCCCCCCCTCCCCCCCCCCCCCCCCCCCCCCCCCCCCCCCCCCCCCCCCCCCCCCCCCCCCCCCCCCCCCCCCCCCC
>NZ_DF968185.1:0-63704 GCF_001270025.1 Streptomyces azureus
CGGCGGCTCGTCGTACACCAAGTACAACTACCCCGGCCTGTACTCGTCGTACGACTTCGACGACTGCACCTCCCGGATCGGCAACTACCGGGACCGCTGGAACGTCCAGCGCTGCGAGCTGGTGGGCCTCGCCGACCTGGACACGGGGGAGGGCTACGTCCGCGGGGCCATCGCCGGGTACATGAACGACTTGCTGTCCCTCGGCGTCGACGGCTTCCGCATCGACGCGGCCAAGCACATGGACGCGGCCGACCTGGCGAACATCAAGTCCCGGCTGAGCGATCCGTCGGCGTACTGGAAGCAGGAGGTCATCTACGGCAGCGGAGAGGCCGTGCAGCCGACCGAGTACACGGGCAACGGCGATGTGCAGGAGTTCCGTTACGCGTACGACCTCAAGCGGGTCTTCCAGAACGAGAACCTCGCCTATCTGAAGAACTACGGCGAGGGCTGGGGGTACATGAACAGCTCGGTGGCCGGTGTCTTCGTCGACAACCACGACACCGAGCGCAACGGCTCCACCCTGAACTACAAGGACGGTGCCCATTACACCCTGGCCAACGTCTTCATGCTGGCCTGGCCCTACGGCGCGCCGGACATCAACTCGGGCTACGAGTTCACCGACCACGACGCCGGCCCGCCCGGCGGCGGCCAGGTGAACGCCTGCTGGCAGGGCGGCTGGAAGTGCCAGCACAACTGGCCGGAGATCAAGTCGATGGTCGGCTTCCGCAACGCCACACGCGGCGAGCCGGTCACCGACTGGTGGGACAACGGCGGCGACGCCATCGCCTTCGGCCGGGGCGGCAAGGGCTTCGTGGCCATCAACCACGAGCCGGCCTCCCTGACCCGGACGTACCAGACCTCGCTGCCGGCGGGGACGTACTGCGACGTGCAGAACGACACGACGGTGACGGTGAACTCCGGCGGGCAGCTCACGGCCACCCTCGGCGCGAACACGGCTCTCGCCCTGTACGCGGGCAGGGCGGACTGCTGAGCGCGAGGGCCCCGCATCGCGAACACTCGCCCCTCGGGAACCCCGAGGGGCGACCGCCCGTGGCGGCTGGGTCTGCTGACCCAGACCAACTCGACCTGCTGAAAGTTCTTTCCAACGGTTTCAGGACTCTTGCTGTAAGCGTTTCGGCGGCGATACGGTCGCGCGGGGTCGGACCCGAGAGAGCCGCAATCGCAAGGAGTCCACGTCAGTGATACCGAGATGGCCGGTGCCGTCCAGGCGCCGAACCTCCCGTGCCGGACGGGTCGCTGCGGTCACCGCCACCGCGCTTACCGCAGCACTCGTCCAGCCTCTCGCCGCCGGGGCGACCACCCCACCGGCGCCCCCGTCCGACGCGAAGCTCGCAGCCGAGCCCACCCGCCACGACGCCACCCGTGAGCAGTTCTACTTCGTCCTTCCGGACCGCTTCGCCAACGGCGACCCACGCAACGACAAGGGCGGCCTGACCGGTTCGCGCCTGTCCACCGGTTACGACCCCACCGACAAGGGCTTCTACCAGGGCGGCGACCTCAAGGGCCTGACCGAGAAGCTCGACTACATCAAGGGCCTCGGCACCACCGCCCTCTGGATGGCCCCGATCTTCAAGAACCAGCCCGTGCAGGGCACGGGGAGCAACGCCTCAGCCGGCTACCACGGCTACTGGATCACCGACTTCACCCAGGTCGACCCGCACTTCGGAACCAACAAGGATCTGGAAACCCTCATCTCCAAGGCGCACGCCAAGGGCATGAAGGTCTTCTTCGACGTCATCACCAACCACACGGCGGATGTCGTCGACTATGAGGAGAAGTCGTACGACTACCTCTCCAAGGGCGCCTTCCCTTACCTGACCAAGGACGGCGAGCCCTTCGACGACGCCGACTACGCGGACGGGCGGCGGGACTTCCCCGAGGTCGGCAGCGGCTCCTTCCCGCGCACGCCCAAGGCGACCAGGACCGACAAGGTCCCGTCGTGGCTCAACGACCCGACGATGTACCACAACCGCGGCGACTCCACCTTCGCCGGTGAGAGCTCCACCCACGGCGACTTCTCCGGCCTCGACGACCTGTGGACCGAGCGGCCCGAGGTCGTGCGGGGCATGGAGAGGATCTACCAGCGCTGGGTGCGGGACTTCGGCATCGACGGCTTCCGGATCGACACCGTGAAGCACGTGAACATGGAGTTCTGGACGCAGTGGGCGACCGCCCTCGACGCCTACGCGGCCAGGCAGGGCCGCGACGACTTCTTCATGTTCGGCGAGGTCTA
The DNA here is from genome assembly GCF_001270025.1 of Streptomyces azureus. Taxonomy (NCBI): domain Bacteria; kingdom Bacillati; phylum Actinomycetota; class Actinomycetes; order Kitasatosporales; family Streptomycetaceae; genus Streptomyces; species Streptomyces azureus. The sequence continues at coordinate 2,255 of NZ_DF968185.1, forward strand.
CTCGGCCGACACGGACGTCACCTCCCCGTACGTCACCCGGGGCCGCCTCGACGCCACGCTCGACTTCCCCTTCCAGGAGGCGGCCCGCCAGTACGTCTCCCAGGGCGGCAGCGCGCGGAAGCTCGCGAGCGTCTTCGGCGACGACTACAAGTACACGACCGACAAGGCGAACGCGTACGAGCAGGTCACCTTCCTCGGCAACCACGACATGGGCCGGATCGGGTACTTCCTCAAGCAGGACAACCCCAAGGCCACCGACGCCCAGATCCTCGCCAAGGACAAGTTCGCCAACGAGCTGATGTTCCTCAGCCGCGGCAATCCCGTCGTCTACTACGGCGACGAGCAGGGCTTCGCCGGCGCGGGCGGCGACAAGGACGCCCGGCAGAGCATGTTCGCCTCCCGCACCGCCGACTACCTCGACGACGACCGGATCGGCACCGACCGCACCCACGCCGAGGACGCCTACGACACGAGAGCACCGCTCTACCGCCAGATCAGCGCTCTCGCGGGGCTCCGCAAGGCCCATCCCGCCCTGGCCGACGGCGTCCAGCAGCAGCGGTACGCGGCCGACGGCCCGGGCGTGTACGCCTTCTCCCGCACCGACGCCAAGAGCGGCATCGAGTACGTCGTCGCCGTCAACAACGCGGACGAGGCGAAGACGGCGACGTTCGCGACCGGTTCGGCCGGCATGGCCTTCAGGGGCATCCACGGCACCGACGCCTCCCTGAGGAGCGACGGCGACAGCAAGCTCACCGTCACCGTCCCGCCCGGCTCGGCGATCGTCCTCAAGGCGGTCGGCAGGCTCGCCGCGCCCGCCACCGAGCCGACGATCACACTGAAGGCCCCGGCGGCCGGAGCCACCGGCACGGTCGAGGTCACCGCGGACGTCGACGGCGGACAGCTCAACCGTGTCGTCTTCGCCGCCCAGACCGGCAACGGAAAGTGGCAGGTCCTCGGCTCCGCCGACCACGCCCCGTACAAGGTCACCCAGACCGTCACCGAGGACGTACCGCCCGGCACGGCCCTGCGCTACAAGGCCGTCGTGGTCGACTCGGCCGGCCGCACCGCGAGCGCCCTGGCCGCATCCACCACCGGCACCCCGCCCGCCGAGGAGCCGCCCGGCGCCTCCTCCCGCGACTACGCGATCGTCCACTACAAGCGCGCCGACGGGAACTACGCCGACTGGGGCCTGTACGCCTGGGGCGACCTCGCCGACGGCGAGGCCACACCATGGCCCGACAGCCACCCTTTCACCGGCCGCGACGCCTACGGAGCCTTCGCCTACGTCAAGCTCAAGCCCGGCGCCTCGACCGTCGGCTTCCTCGTCGTCGACAAGGACGGCGACAAGGACGTCGCCACCGACCGCACCATCGACGTCACCAAGAACGGCGAGGTCTGGATCGAGCAGGGCGAGGAGACCGTCACGACCGAGCGCCCGGACCACCCGGCGCCCGACAGGACCAAGGCCGTCCTGCACTACCACCGCGCCGACGGGAACTACGACGGCTGGGGCCTCCACGTCTGGACGGGCGCCGCGCACCCCACCGAGTGGTCGAACCCCCTGAAGCCGGTCAAGACTGATACGTATGGTGCGGTCTTCGAGGTACCGCTCAGCGACGGTGCCACCAGCCTCAGCTACATCATCCACAAGGGCGACGAGAAGGACCTGCCCGCCGACCAGTCGCTCGACCTCCGGGCGAGCGGCCACGAGGTGTGGCTGTTGAGCGGCCAGGAGAAGTACCTGCTCCCGCAGCCCGCGGGCACCTCGGCCGCGCTCGACCTGACCACGTCCAAGGCGGTCTGGATCGACCGGAACACCGTCGCCTGGAACGGCTCCGAGGCCGCCGCCTCCACCCAGCTGCTGTACAGCCGGGACGGCTCGATCGCGGTGCAGGACGGCGCGCTGACCAGCGACGACGAGAAGTGGCTCCGTCTGTCACAGAGCACCCTCACCGATGCCCAGAAGGCGAGGTTTCCGCACTTGAAGGACTACGCCGCCTGGACCGTCGACCCGCGCGACCGCGACCGGGTCCGCCAGGCCCTGCGCGGCCAGGTCGTCGCCACGCAGCGGGCGGCTGGGGGCACCTCCCAGGCATTCGGCTCTGGGGGAGGGGCCGTCCTGGCCGCGACCGGTGTGCAGATCGCCGGTGTGCTCGACGACCTGTACGACGCGACGAAGGCCGACCTGGGGCCGACGTTCTCCCGGGGCCGCCCCACGCTGTCGGTGTGGGCACCGACCGCGCAGTCCGTGGCACTGGAGCTCGGCGACTCCACCGTGCCGATGAAACGCGACGACACCACCGGCGTCTGGTCCGCCACCGGCCCGAAGTCCTGGAAGAACAAGCCGTACCGGTACGTCGTGAAGGTCTGGGCGCCCAGCGTCCGCAAGGTCGTCACCAACAAGGTCACCGACCCCTACGCGGTCGCCCTCACCACGGACTCCGAGCGCAGCCTCGTCGTCGACCTGGACGACAAGGCCCTCAAGCCGGCGGGCTGGTCGACGTACACCAAGCCCAAGGCCGTCCCGATGAAGGACGCCCAGATCCAGGAACTGCACATCCGGGACTTCTCCGTCGAGGACCGCACGGCGAAGCACCCCGGCACCTACATGGCCTTCACCGACAAGGCGAGCGACGGCTCCAAGCACCTGCGCGAGCTGGCGAAAGCCGGCACCTCGTACGTCCATCTCCTGCCCGCCTTCGACATCGCCACCATCCCGGAGCGCAAGGCCGACCAGGCGGGCGTCGACTGTGACCTGGCCTCCTACCCGGCCGACTCGGACAAGCAGCAGGAGTGCGTCGGGAAGATCGCCGCGAAGGACGCCTACAACTGGGGCTACGACCCGTACCACTACACGGTCCCCGAGGGCTCCTACGCCACCGACCCGGACGGCACGGCCCGTACGGTCGAGTTCCGCAAGATGGTCAAGGCCCTCAACGACGACGGCCTGCGGGTCGTCATGGACGTCGTCTACAACCACACCGCGGCGAGCGGCCAGGCGGAGACGAGCGTCCTCGACCGGATCGTCCCGGGCTACTACCAGCGGCTCCTCGCCGACGGCTCGGTGGCGAACAGCACCTGCTGTGCCAACACCGCCACCGAGAACGCCATGATGGGCAAGCTCGTCGTCGACTCGATCGTCACCTGGGCCAGGGAGTACAAGGTCGACGGCTTCCGCTTCGACCTCATGGGCCACCACCCGAAGGCCAACATCCTCGCGGTCCGCAAGGCCCTCGACGCGCTCACCCCTCAGAAGGACGGCGTCGACGGCAAGAAGATCATCCTGTACGGGGAGGGCTGGAACTTCGGGGAGGTCGCCGACGACGCCCGGTTCGTCCAGGCCACCCAGAAGAACATGGCCGGCACGGGCATCGCCACCTTCTCCGACCGGGCCCGTGACGCCGTGCGCGGTGGCGGCCCCTTCGACGAGGACCCCGGCGTGCAGGGCTTCTCGTCCGGCCTCTACACCGACCCCAACTCCTCGGAGAGCAACGGCGGTCCGGCCGAGCAGAAGGCCCGCCTGCTGCACTACCAGGACCTGATCAAGGTCGGGCTGTCCGGCAACCTCGCCGGCTACCGGTTCACCGACACCGGCGGCAAGGAGGTCAAGGGATCCGAGGTCGACTACAACGGCTCACCCGCCGGCTACGCGGACGCCCCCGGCGACGCCCTCGCCTACGCCGACGCGCACGACAACGAGTCCCTGTTCGACGCGCTCGCCTTCAAGCTCCCTGCCACGACCAGTGCGTCCGACCGGGCCCGGATGCAGGTCCTGGCCATGGCGACGGCCACCCTGTCCCAGGGTCCGGCCCTCTCCCAGGCGGGCACCGACCTGCTCCGCTCCAAGTCCCTGGACCGCAACTCCTACGACAGCGGCGACTGGTTCAACGCCGTCCACTGGAACTGCGCCGACGGCAACGGCTTCGGCCGCGGACTGCCCATGGCGGCCGACAACGCCGGCAAGTGGCCCTACGCCAAGCCTCTGTTGAGCAAGGTCAGGGTGGGCTGCGAGCAGATCGAGGGCGCCTCGGCGGCCTACCGGGACCTGCTGCGGATCCGTACCACCGAGCAGGATTTCTCCCTCGGCACCGCCGAGCAGGTGCAGTCCCGGCTCTCCTTCCCGCTGTCCGGCAAGGACGAGACACCCGGCGTGATCACCATGCGGCTCGGTGACCTCGTCGTCGTCTTCAACGCCACGCCCGAGCGGCGGGAACAGCGCGTCCCGGCACTCGCCGGGTCCGGCTACCGGCTGCACCCGGCGCAGGCGGCGGGGGCGGACCCTATCGTCAAGTCGTCCTCCTACGCGGCGGAATCGGGCACGTTCGCCGTTCCGGGGCGCACGGTCGCCGTCTTCACCCGGTCCGCCGGATAACCGCACTACGTTGGGTGGGCAGGCCGCGACCGACGGTCTGCCCACCCAGGTACGCCCCGAGGGGCAGTCGAGATGTACGGCAACGGCACGCAGCAGACCCCAGGCATCACCGTGCTGGTCGTGGACGACGTCGCGGCCAGCCGGTACGCCATGGGAGCGGTGCTGAGCCGGGCCGGCCACCAGGTCGTGCCGGTCGCCAGCGGCGGCGAGGCGCTCGTCGAACTCGACGTCCGGCTGCGGGACGGCACCCTGCCCGACGTGGCCCTCGTCGACGTGGGCCTGCCGGACATGAGCGGCTTCGAACTGTGCCGTCGGCTCCGGGCCCGGCCGCCCATGGCCGCACTGCCCGTCGTGCACTTCTCCGCCGCCGCGACCGCGCCCGGCGACCGGTGCCGGGGACTGGACGCGGGCGGCGACGCCTATCTGACCGTGCCCGCCGAGCCGCAGGAGATCCAGGCCGTCGTACGGGCCGCAGTGCGCGGTGCCCGCCGCAGCACGGGCGCCGAGACCGCCGTCCACCGTCTGACGCTGCTGTCCGAGGCCATCGTCACCGTGCAGGCCGCCCGCTGCCCGCGAGAACTCGGCGCCGCGGCCGCCGAAGGCGCCGCACACCTCACCGACTCGCCCGCCGTGGTGTTCGTGATCGGCCCGGACGGCGAGCCGTACCGGGGCACGGCCCGGTGCCGCCCCGCACCGGCGGACAGCGGCGCGCACCAGGCGGCGGCACGGCTCGTCACCCGGCTCGCGGAGGGCCGTACGGGCGTCACCAGCACCGTCGTCCCCGCGCCGCTGTGGCCGGCCGGGATGTTCCGGCCGGGCGTCGAGGAGGACGCCCGCCTGACCGTGGCGACCGCCCAGGACGGCCGGACGGCGGTCTGCCTCGCCACGCCCGTACGGCGCGCCGCGATCACCGACCCCGCGGCCGACGGGCTGCTCGCCCGCCTCGCCCAAGCCTGCGCGCTCGCCGCCGAGCCGCTGCTGCTGTACCGGGTGGAGCGGCATGTCGCCCTCACCCTCCAGCGCAGCTTCCTGCCCCAGCCGCACAAGCTGCCGCATCTGCCCGGCGTCGACATCGTCGTCCGCTATGTGCCCGCCTCCCGGCAGACCGAGATCGGCGGCGACTTCTACGCGGCCCTGCGTACCGGTGAGGGCGTGCTCACCGCCGTCGGGGACGTCGTCGGGCACTCGCTGGACGCGGCCACCGTCATGGTCGAGATCCGGCACGCGCTGCGCGCCTACTGCGTGACCGAGAGCGACCCGGTGGTGCTGGCCGGGCGGCTCGACCGGATGCTCCAGCAGTACCACCCCGACGTCACGGCCACCGTGTGCCTGGCCCTGGTCGATCCCGGCAGCGGGCGGGTGCGGATCGCCAACGCCGGTCACATCCCGCCGTTGATCCTGAGCGACGGGGGCGGTGCCGAGTACGTCGACGCGTGCGGTCCGCTGCTCGGGCTGGGCCTGGACCGGCCCGCGCCGACCGAGCGGCACCTGGCCCCCACCGACCGCCTCCTCATGGTCACCGACGGCCTCATCGAGACCCGCGGCACTCCCCTGGAGACCTCCCTGGAACAGCTCCGCACGGCCGCGGCAGACGCCCCGGCCGGCCTCGACACCCTCTGCGACGTGCTGCTCGGCTGTTTCGGCCGGGACCGGGAGGACGACATCGCGATGCTGGCGCTGCGGTTAGGGTGAGCCAGTCCGCCGCCCAGAAGAGGAGTGCTCATGCCGCAGATCACCGTCGACTATTCCGCCGACCTCGCGGACGACTTCGACCGGCCCGGGTTCGCGAAGGCGCTGCACGAGGCGACGGTCGAGATCGCGGCCGCCAAGCCGTCCGCGTGCAAGACCCGGTTCCGCCGGACCGAGGACGTCGTGGTCGGCCCCGAGACCGAGGGGCACGCCCATGTGCACGTCCACATCGCGCTGCTCGCCGGCCGCACGGAGGAGACCAGGGCCCGGCTCACCGAGGCCACCCTGGAGTTGCTGCGCACCTACCTGAAGGCCGCCGAGGGACGCGCGCTGCACGCCTCCGCCGAGGTGCGCGAACTGGACGCGTCCTACCGGAAGTTCGAGAGCTGAGCCGTCTCAGGTCGCCAGCGCCGGCAAGCGGCCGGTCAGGTTGGCGAACGGGCCGTCGGCCGGCTCCTCCTGGGCGATGCGGCGCAGCAGGGCGGCCATCTCCGCGTCCTGGGCGGCGCTGACGGCGGTGAGCGCGGCGAAGTCGTGGACGAGCTGGACCTCCAGCTCGGCCCGCGGGATGCGCCGGCCGTCCAGCCAGATCAGCGCCGTCGACTCGGCGAGCGAGATCCAGGAACGCACGACCAGTTCCAGCCGCGCGGGCGGATCGGTCACGCCCAGGTGCGAAAGGATCTGGACATACGCGGCCTGCCGTACGGAGTCGATGAGCGCGTTGGTCGTCGAGGAGCCGACCGCCGGACCGCCGCGCATGAGGGCGGAGAAACCGGGGCCGTGCTCGTCCACGAAGTCGAAGAAGCGGCGCATCACACGCAGCAGCCGCGCCCCCAGCGGCCCGTCGTGCGGCTCCACGAACCGGGCCGCGAGATCGTCCGAGGCCCGCTTCAACGCGGCCTCGTACAGGCTGAGTTTGCCGGGAAAGTAGTGGTAGACCAACGGGCGTGAGATGCCCGCGGCCGTCGCTATCTCGTCGATGGAGACCTCGTCGGGCGAGCGGCGGCTGAACAGTTCGAGGGCGACGCCGATCAACTGCTGCCGCCGCTCCTCGACTCCCAATCTGCGGCGAACCCCGGTAGTCATGCGAACACCTTACCGATCGATTCCGGCCTCGAACGGATCGGATCGGTCGGGGATGGTCACCCGAGTGCGCCGGCCGGGCGCCTCAGCCGCCGCTCAGCGCAGCCCGCCGATCGAACGCCCGTCCCGCAGTGTTCCCTTCAGCTCGGCCCGCGCCCCCCGCTCGGCCGGCACGGTCAGCAGATTTGTCTGCGATGACCCGCCGACCCCGCCCGTCGCCCGGATCGAGGCGGTCTCCCGGCTGCCGGCGGCCAGCAGATACCAGTCGCCCGCCTTTGACTTCCACAGCACTCCGGCCAGCACATGCGGCTGGCGCGCGCCGCACGCGAGAACGTTCTCGGCCTTCGCCGCCACCGCCCCGTACGTGCCGCCCGGCGTGTGGAACTGGGCCAGCACCCGCGCCCCGCCGCCCCGCCAGGTCTCGGCCCGGGTGCACACCCACGCGGCCGAGCCGCTCGCGTCCGGCAGCGGCTGCTCGTTGAACGCCCAGGCGCTGACGCTCCGCACACCCGCGGAGCGCACCGTGCCCAGCGAGCAGGCGAACGGCCCCCAGGTGCGCAGCGCCTCGGCGCCGGACGCCTCGCCCGGGGAGCCGGGCCGTCCGGCGGTGAGCCGGGCCGGGACCAGTTCGCCGAGGTCGGTCAGCAGCCGCGTTTTCGTGCCGTCGGTCAGTTGCAGCACGTTCCACGACGTACACGCGCCGGACCGCAGAACCGGACTGGCCAGCGGCGCGGTCACACCGTCCGTGAGGGCCAGGTCCATCGCGCCGGAGCCCGGCTTCATCAGGTCCCGCTCGCCCGCCTTCTTCACCCAAGGGGCGGTCAGATAGCGGACGTTGCCGTCGGCCCGGCCCAGGACCACCGCGCCCGCCTCGGCCCGGCCCGCGCCGTCGACCCGGGCGAAGTCGAGGGCGGCGCCCTGTGTGCCCTCCTTCGGCTCGGCGTACCGGGCGATGCGCAGACCGTCGTAGAGGATCACCACGCGCGCCACGTCGACCGTCCCCGCGTACAGCAACTGGGGCGGTCCGGCCGGGCCGCCGGACGGGGTGCCCGGCGTCGCGGACACCCGGACCGTCTCGCCCGGGCGGGCCCAGACGGTCAGGGCGCGGCGCAGCAGGGACGAGTCGCCGGTGAGGTCGCCGCGGGCCGGCCACACCGAGAAGTCGGTGCGCGCCGAGCCGCGCCACGCGGTGGGGGAGACCCTGGTCAGTTTCGCCGGGTCCAGGGCGGCCTGGGCGGCCGGGTTCCGCGCGTACGGCGGCGCGGCGGCGCCGTCGGGGCCCCAGCCCTCGCCGGGCAGACCCAGCAGCGCCCCGCACACCAGCAGGGCCGCCCCGGCGGCCAGCGCGGCCTTCAGGTGCTGGCGGCGCCGCATCAGGTCGGTGGGGCGGGCCTGGAGCGAGCACGGGTCGAACTCGGAGGAGTCGAGCAGTCCGTACTGCGCGGGGATCCCGTCGGCCTCCAGCAGCGCACCGTCCGCGTCGGCGACCCCCGCGGCCGTGAGCACCTTGCGTACTCCGTCGTCCGCCAGCCGCTCCAGGCCGCGCAGCGCGTACGCGGCCCGGGCCGGGCCGGACAGGGTGGACAGCCGCTGATCCAGGGCGAGTTCCTCGGCGCCGCCGGACCGCGGGAACAGCTTCAGGCCCCACACCTGCGGCAGCACCGGCGGCAGCTGGGACCGCTTCGGCCAAGCCTTGCGCTTCAGTGGCAGCCCCGCCTCCAGCGCCATACGCAGCACCTGGAGACGGACCAGGGCGTAGCCCGGGTCGCCGTCACGGCCGTCCCCCAAGCTCTCGACTCCGCTCGAGCAGGGGGGACCCCCGTGCTGGGCCGGGATCACCGGCGCCGGTGTGCGGTTGCGGGGGAGTGCGCGCTGGGCGAGGGCGTGTGCGGTGAGGACGCGCCTGCTGCGGCCCAGGCCGGGCGGCAGCACCAGATAGGCGAGCCGCACGAGCCGCGGATAGTGCTCGACGAGCGCGGCCTCGGCCTGCTCGACATCGACGACCGGGCCGGCGGAGGAAGGGGGCGCGGGGCGCTGGGCGACATCCTGTGACTGCACGTTCAGCAGAACGAGCGAATCGGAGGATGGTCACCTGACCACGGGGCGTCACGCCCCCGGCTGCTCCCCGGGCTCCACGAGCAGCCGGGCGTAGTTCGCCATCGACCGCTGGTAGCGCGGCAGGTGCGGGGCCAGGGCGCCCAGGGCCAGCGACAGCGCCTCGCGATCGCGACCCAGGCTGGACAGGCACAGCGCGAGCGTCGCGCGCACCGGGTCGTCCAGTTCGTCGGACGGAGCGTCCAGCTCGGCTTCGAGGAGCTTGACGCCCTCCGCTGCCTGCCCGATGTTCCGCAGGGAACTGGCCAGCTGGATCTTCGTCCGGCGGGCCTTGTAGGGGCTGACGTCGGCGAGGCCGAGCCCGAGCGCCTCCCGGTACAGCGGGACCGCCAAGTCCGAGCGGCCCGTGGAGTCCCAGGCACAGGCCTGTTCGAACGGCCCGAGCGGGCTGCCCTCCGGCAGCTCGGCGACGAGGGCGTCGACGTCGGCACGGAAGCGGGCCTCGTCCTCCTCGGTTTCGGCGTAGTCGTCGAACCGGTCCCACAGGGCGGTCACGCGATCTTCCCAGTCCTGGTCCACCGGGACACACTCGCACGGACGTGCCTACGGTCGCACCCGGATTTGAGCGCTGCGCCCGCCACAGCCGTATCGAAGGCGAGAGCCTCTTGCCGGGGCTCCGTGCGGCATGCGTCCGGACCGTGCCGTGACAAGGACCGGAGGAACAGATGAGGGTGACCCGACCGATGCTCGCGCTGAGCGGCGCGGTGGCGATACTGGCGCTGACCGGCTGCGGATCCGGCGGCAAGGGCGAGGCGGCCGTGCCGGAGACGGCGACCGGCAGCCTGGAGCACATCGCGGCCGAGGCCAAGTGCAAGCCGAACATGCAGACCGACGCCGACACCATCCGCCAGGCCCTGTGCAAGAAGGGCAAGGAGAAGTACGTCCTCGCGACCTTCGCCACCGACCGCGGGCAGCGCGAGTGGCTGAACGGGGCGAAGGACTACGGCGGCTACTACCTGGTCGGCCGCAAGTGGGTCGCCGTCGGTGAGGAGAAGACGGTCATGGCGCTCCAGGGCACCCTCGGCGGGACCATGGAGGAAGGCTCCGAGCACATGAATCCCGGTGGCAGTCACAACAGCGGCAACCACGACAGTGGCAGCAACCACGGCTGACCGCGCGGGCCGGGCAGGCGAAAGCCGGCGGTGGGAATTCCCACCGCCGGCTTTCACTTACGTGCGGACTACTGGCAGTCCTCGCCGTTGTTGATGCACTGGACCATCTCGTTCATCACGTTCTCGTCGAAGAAGTTGATGAAGTCGTTGTGGTCGGTGATCGGCTTGTGCAGCTGCTCCGGGAAGCCGTCGAGCGCGTACGCGTTCTGCACCTGCCCGTTCTCGATCTGCGGGGCCGGGATGTCGTAGACCAGCTTGGCCTGCAGCTGGGGGATCGCCTGGAACCCCTGGGGGCAGCTGCCGTCCGCCTGGACGAAGGCCACGTGGTCACGGTGGTTGGCGCTGTCGATGTTCTGACCGTCCCAGCAGCTCTGGAAGTTGGACGTCCGCACCACGGAGCTGCCCTCGGGGCAGATCGGGTACTTGTCCGTCACCTGCCGGTCCTCGAAGCCTGTGCAGCTCCATGAGGTGTTGGCGTTCTTGAGGCCGTTGGTGAAGGCCTTGGCGTCACCGGTGATGATGCGCAGGGCCGTCGGCATCGCGACAACGTCGCTCTTCTTGTTGCCGACGAACTTCAGCTCGACCTGGGCGACTTGCTGGATCGTGCCGACGTTGCCGTCCTGACCGCCACCGGGGGCGTTCGCGTCGACTTCGTTCTGTCCGTCCTGGACACGGAGGACCGGCCAGTAGTACGTCGACTTGTCGCCCTGGTTCTGGCAGCTGGTGTCGGCCTGGAGGAACTGCTCGTCGCTGGTGAACGCGTCGTTGTCCTGGTTGCCGACGTAGTCGTGCTGGTGCTGCGCGCCGTTGGAGACGCCGGGCGCCACGATCACGTTGTCCGAGTTGCGGTTCTCGTTCTCGTTGGTGCCGCAGTTCGTGGTGAACGAGCCCGTGGAACCGCCCTCGCCGTTCGCCGCGAGACCGTTCGGCAGGTTGCGGGAGTTGGGCTGGACGTCCTCGATGTTGATGAAGTCGCCCGCCGCGGGGCCGTTGTCGGCCTGACCGCCGTTGCCGCCCTGACCCTGGTCCTGGCCGTTGTCCTGGCCCTGGTCCTGACCGCCGTTGTCCTGGCCCTGGTCCTGACCGTCGTTGTTCTGACCGCCCCCGGGGTTGCCGTCGTTGGTGTTCGCGTCGGCGGCCATGCCCTTGCACTCGGCCAGCTGGGCGAGGTTGTCCGGGGCCTGGCCACCCACCCGCCGGATGTTGATGCCGATCCGGTCGATCGCCGCGACCCGCTTGGACTTCAGCGGGCCGAGGATGGCGTTGTTGACGAAGCCCGGGTCACCGGCCTGGGCCTGACGCGTGGAGGCGAGCCGGGTGTAGGCCTCGCTGATCTGCTTGTCGAGGTTCGCCAGCTCCTTGTCCACCCCCTGGCGAGCGCCGTCCGGCACGTCGGTCAGCTTCTGTCCGACGTCCGGGCACTGGATCGTGGCGATCTGCGCACCCGCGGCCTTCGTCTGGTTCGCCGAGTTCTCCTCGTGCGCCGAGGCGTAGAAGTTTGCCCAGATCAGCCCGCCCCCACCGAGCGCTAGGGCCGCCGATGCGGCTACGGCCTTGGTGGCCAGCGGCGTCCGGCGTTTTCTTGTGTTGCGTCCCATGGAACTCCTCTGACTTCCTTTTTCGGGGGCATCGAGGCGCCCGACAGGAGTGAAGCGGCTCCCTTCCATACGGAGGCCGTCCCAGGGGTGTTCAGATGTCTCGGAAATTGATGCCAGATTCGTGAGGGAGCTGTGTCCTCAACAGCGTCTTACGCACCGGGAGTTGTTGATCCCCGACAGCGGGTGAATAAGCAGGTCCGGTTTCACCGGCCGTGGTCGAGATACGCGAGAACGGCCAGCACGCGCCGGTTGTCGTCGTCCGAGACCTCCAGACCCAGTTTGGCGAAGATGTTCGCGGTGTGCTTGGCGATCGCCCGTTCCGTCACGACCAGCCTTCCCGCTATCGCCGCGTTGGACCGGCCCTGCGCCATCAGCTCCAGCACCTCCCGCTCGCGGGGAGTCAGCCGGGCCAGCGGCCGGCCGTCGCCCGCCTGTCGAGCCAGCAGCTGCTGGATGACCTGCGGATCCATCGCCGTACCACCGGCGGCGACCCGCCGTACCGCGTCCACGAACTGCTCGGCGTCGAACACCCGGTCCTTCAGCAGGTATCCGACGCCGCCGCTGCCGTCGGCGAGCAGCTCACGCGCGTACAGCCGCTCCACGTGCTGGGAGAGCACCAGCACCGGCAGCCCGGGCCGTTTCCTGCGGGCGTCGAGCGCGCACTGAAGTCCCTCGTCGGTGTGCGTGGGCGGCAGGCGGACGTCGACCACGGCGACGTCCGGTTGCAGCTCGGCCAGCGCGGCGGCCAGTTCGGGACCGGACTCGACGGCCGCCACGATCTCGAAGTCGTGCGCCTGGAGCAGCCGGACGAGTCCGTCGCGCAGCAGGAAGAGGTCTTCGGCCAGGACTACGCGCAAGGGATCTCCATGGTGACCATGGTGGGACCGCCCGCGGGGCTGCTGACGGCCAGGACGCCGTCGAATGTACCCAGTCGCCGCTCCACCCCGGCCAGCCCGGAACCGGCCTCGATCACCGCACCTCCCTTGCCGTTGTCGGTGACGGTCGCCCGCAGATGGCCGTCCGCGTGGTGCAGGTCGACCCAGATCCGGTCGGCGCCGGAGTGCTTCACGGCGTTGGTGAGCACCTCGCTCACGGCGAAGTACGCGGCCGACTCCACGGGCGCCTCCGCCCGCCCGGGCAGGTCCACGTTCACCTCGGCGGCCACCGGCAGCCGCAGCGCCAGCGCCCGTACGGCGTCACCCAGTCCGCGCTCGGCCAGGACCGGCGGATGGATGCCGCGCACCAGCTCGCGCAGCTCGGCCAGTGCCTCGACCGAGGACGTGCGGGCCTGCGCGATCAGCTCCTTGGCCTTGGCCGGGTCCTTGTCGAGGAGCGCCTCGATGGTGCCCAGGTCCATGCCGACCGCCACCAGACGGGCCTGGGCCCCGTCGTGCAGGTCCCGTTCGATGCGCCGCAGCTCGGCGGCGGAGGAGTCGACCGCGTCCCGCCGCGTCGCGGTCAGAACCCGTACGCGCTCGGCCAGTTCGCGCTGGTTCGAGCCGAGGACGGCCCGGGTGAGCCGGAAGTGGGCGTCCAGCAGGCGCGGGGTGAGGAAGTGCGCGAAGAAGAGGATGACGAGGCCCAGGGCGGCGGCGCCGAGCGCGGACACCTGACCGGTGACCGGTACGAACCCGTACCAGTACCCGTCGGGGAAGACCCGCCACAGCCCGGCCGCGATCGCGAAACCCTCCAGCGGGTACAGCCACAGCACGGCCGGCAGCAGTGCGGTGAGGAACCCCGCCGTCATGTCGACCGGCAGCCACCTCAGGTCCCGCCAGGTCGCCGGGTCGCGCAGCATCCCGAAGGTGCGCGTCCACGGGTTGGCGTTCCTCGGCAGCGGCCGGTACGCCGGAGGTATCCGCACCCCGCCCCACTCCGCCGCGAGCGCCCGCCGCCAGTTCGCGAACGCCCGCACCATCGTCAGCACGTACGGCGTCGTGACGAGCCCGATCCCGATCGGGATGAGTGCGAGGGAGACGAGGGACAGGCATAAGCACAGCACCGCCCCCGGCAGGGACACGAGGGCGACCCCCAGCCCCCGCATCGCGGCGAGCGCGACGCCCCGCCCCTTCGTACGCCCGTTGCCGTTCTTCGTGTCGATGGTCATGGAGTCAGTCTCGCCGAGCGGGGTGCCGGGGTCACTGGGCCGGAACACCCGGTCGGGGGGTGGTGCTACCTACACCCCTCACGCCTCAGCCCGTCCCGAGCACCTTCGCCTCCACCTCCGGGTCGAGGCCCGGGCGCGGCCGGTCCGGGCGCTGGGGTGCCACGCCGCCGGCGTCCTGGAGCCACCGCCAGGTGTCGGCCACGGTCTCCTCGACGGGCCGGCAGTTCAGCCCCGCCCCGAGCGCCCGCGAGACATCCGCGCCGTGCAGGGCGTCGTGCAGGTCGCTGCCCGGGGGCACCCACACCGGCAGCTCGGTCCATGGCGCGATGCCGGCATCGAGGATCACCTCGGGCTCGGTCCACCGAAGTTCGGCGCCGCCGCCGGTGACCCGGACACACGTGTCCAGCAACGTGCCCATAGTGGTGTGTCCTTGCGGGCTCATCAGGTTGTACGGCCCGCTCAGCTCCCGCTCGGCCGCGTGCAGGATCCACTCGGCGAGGTCACGGACGTCCACGTACTGGAGGGGCAGGTCGCGCGGGCCCGGGGCCAGCACCGGTCCGCCGCGCGCCGTCCGGGCCAGCCACCAGGGCAGCCGGCCGATGTTCTCGTACGGGCCGAGGAGCAGCCCGGCCCGTGCCAGCACCGACCGGTCCTCGCCGAAGGCGTCCAGGACGGCCAGTTCGCCGCCGCGCTTGTCCCGCGGGTAGTCGGTCTCGTCCGCGTCGGCCGACGCGCCCTCCACCAGGGGCGCGTCCTCGCCGTATCCGGCGGGCGGGGCCCACGCGTACACCGAGCAGCTCGACACGTAGACGTACCGGCGGGCGCGGCCCCGCAGCAGCCGCGCCGCGTCCCGCACCGCGCGGGGCGCCGCCGACCAGGTGTCGACGACGACGTCCCACTCGCCCCGGTCCTCGGCGAGGGCGGCCAGACCGTCGGGCGCGGTGCGGTCGCCGAGCAGCGACCGCACGCCCGGTGGCGCCTCGTGCCGCCCCCGGTGGAAGACGGCCACCTCCCAGCCCCGCCCCAGGGCCGCCTCCACGACGGCCCTGCCGGCGAACTCCGTACCACCCAGCATCAGAAGTCTCATGCCGCTGACTCTGCCCGCCGGGGAGACGGGACGGAACGGGGATCTGCCGTCAGCAGACGGGCGGGCGCCGGCGGCTCAGTGGCCCGCGGGGGGTACTGGGGACACCGGGGGCACGTACTTGTAGCCGACCCGGCGCACCGTGCGGATCGTCTCGCGGTGCTCGGCACCCAGCTTGCGGCGCAGGCGGGCGATGTGGACGTCGACCGTACGGCCGTCGCCCACGTGCCCGTAGCCCCACACCGTGCTGACCAGCTGGTCACGGGTGTGGACCCGGCCCGGATGTGCCACCAGGTGGGCCAGCAGCTCGAACTCCAGGTAGGTGAGGTCGAGCTGACGCCCGGCCACCTCGGCCGTGCGCTGCACGGTGTCGACCCGGATCAGCGGCTCGCCGCCCGGCTCGGGGCCTGCGGGGCTTTCGGGGCGGGTGGCCTCCGACCGGTCGGGCACCGCCGCCGGGAACGGCGGCTGCTGGTCGGCCGGTACGAGCACCAGATAGCCGATCATCGGCGGCTGCCCCGGCAGCGTGGGCAGGGTGTGCTGGGGCGCCGGGAGCCAGGTGGCACCGGGCGGCAGCAGGTCCGCGACGGTCTTCCCCAAGCTCTCAACTCCGTTCGAGCAGGGGAGACCCCGATCCTCATCCCGGTCGACGGCACGCAGCCGGTGCCGGGGCCCGGTGGCCGACGGGGCGTTGTAGGGGGCGGCGGGAGACAGGGAACGAGTGGTCGCCATGAGAGGTCAGCTCTTTCGCGCGAGGAGTTCGTCGGAGAGGTCGACGGCCGCGATTCGTGGTCGGGCTCGCCGAGGGACGTACGCGGTTCGCGCTGGCCGAAGGCCGGGGGTGTACGGCTTTAGATGGCCGGCGCGTTCGTCGCGCGGCAACACACCCGGTCGAAGTCGTGGTCCTGACGGGACGGCCAGAAGGGCTCGAGGTCATGGCGACCCGTCGCGGTGTGCTTCTGGTAGGCGGCCATGAGGCCATTGAAGCAGACGGGGGCCAGGCGACGGGACCCTCCTCTCACAGCTTGGACATCCGCCGAGCGGGCGGACGGCCCAACTCGCACCTCATCCCACCAGGCGCTTGCGCCACTCCAGGGGCGCGACGTCGATCGCCTTGCCCGGGTCACCGTCCCACCGCGCGGAGAGCCCGGCCGCGGCCAGTGCCGCCACGACCTCGTGTCCGACGGCCTTCGTGGTCTCCTCGGAGCCGTCGAACCCGCCGTAGTAGAGCGACAGGCCGTGCCCCTGCGCCGCGCCGCGCGTGCACTGGTGGTGGAAGAAGACGAACCCGCGCACCCCCGGCTTGCCGTCCGCCTCCGCGCCGATCTCCGACATACCGCAGCCGCGGCAGCAGGTGAAGTCCTCCCGGGCGACGATGCCGTCGTCCTCCAGGGTCGCGAAGGCCTGCTCCAGCCGGTCCGGATCGGTCGGCTCCGCCCACGTCTGCTGCTCGCCGAGCCGGTCCAGCCACAGCCGCTCGACGATCTCGCGGGCCTGCGCCTGGGAAACAGGGGAGGCGCCCTCGCGGCCCCCCATCAGGTACACCGTCTCGCGGATCATCGCGTCGATGCCCAGATAGCCGTCCTGGAGCATGTCGCGGACGTGCCCCTCCGCCCGGGCGGCGGCCTCGGGGGCGAGGGCGGGGGCCTCCTCGGGCAGCCCGAACTCCTCGCGCTCCCAGGCGACTCCGGCGTCCCAGTCGTCCTCCTGCCGCGCCCAGCGCGCCATCACCTCGGCGACGAGGCCCGGGTCGGTCGCCCGGGTCACCCACATGTGGGGGACGCGGCCCGTGCGGTGCTGGAGGTCGTATGCCCCGTCCGCATCGCGGGCCGTCTGGATGAAGACCAGCGGCCGGTCAGGTATCCGCTGCACCACGAGGAAGTGGTCGTCGTCCCCGCCGATCCGCTCCACCAGCTCCCGCAACTGCCGCGCCGAGACCCGCGCGTACGTCTGCCCGCTCTCCGTCATGACCTTGACCGGAAGGCCCCCGTCGATCTTCATGCGCCCACGATGGCATGCCCCACTGACAACGCGAGGGGCGCCCACCGCGAACGGTGGGCGCCCCTCGGGAGCCGTTGAGCGTCGAGCCGCGTGGCGTCGAGCCGTGCGGCGTCGGTCAGACCTGGCCGGCCTTCTCCAGCGCCGAGCAGCAGGTGTCGACGAGCAGGCGGGTCACGACGTACGGGTCGACGTTGGCGTTCGGACGGCGGTCCTCGATGTAGCCCTTGCCGTCCTTCTCGACCTGCCACGGGATACGGACCGAGGCACCGCGGTTGGAGACGCCGTAGGAGTACTCGTTCCACGGGGCGGTCTCGTGCAGACCGGTCAGGCGGTCGTCGATGCCGGCGCCGTAGTTCTTGACGTGGTCCAGCGGCTTGGAGCCCTCACCGAGCGACTCGCAGGCGGTGATGATCGCGTCGTAGCCCTCACGCATCGCCTTGGTGGAGAAGTTGGTGTGCGCGCCGGCGCCGTTCCAGTCGCCCTTGACCGGCTTCGGGTCGAGCGTGGCGGCGATGTCGAAGTCCTCGGCGGTGCGGTAGAGCAGCCAGCGGGCCACCCACAGCTGGTCGGAGACCTCCAGCGGGGCGAGCGGGCCGACCTGGAACTCCCACTGGCCGGGCATGACCTCGGCGTTGATGCCGGAGATGCCCAGGCCCGCCTTCAGGCAGTTGTCCAGGTGCGCCTCGACGACGTCACGGCCGAAGATCTCGTCGGCGCCGACACCGCAGTAGTAGCCGCCCTGCGGGGCCGGGAAGCCGCCCTTGGGGAAGCCGAGCGGGTAGCCGTCCTTGAAGAAGGTGTACTCCTGCTCGATGCCGAAGATCGGCTCCTGCGCCGCGAACTTCTCCTCGACCTCGGCCAGCGCGGCGCGGGTGTTGGTGGCGTGCGGGGTGAGGTCGATGTTCAGGACCTCGCACAGGACCAGTACGTCGTCGCCGCCGCGGATGGGGTCCGGGCAGGTGAAGACCGGCTTGAGGACGCAGTCCGAGGCGTGGCCCTCGGCCTGGTTGGTGGAGGACCCGTCGAAGCCCCAGATCGGCAGCGCGTCGAGACCGGCGGGGGAGCCCGCGATGATCTTGGTCTTGGAACGCAGCTTGGCCGTCGGCTCGGTGCCGTCGATCCAGATGTACTCAGCCTTGAAGGTCACGGGCCACATCCTTCGGGGGTGTGTCTGGGCGCGTATCGCGGGTGCTTGCGGCGCTGCGGCACTGGGGCGCCGCGTCAATGCCCGGCAGCCTGTCAACAGGCGATTTCCCGGCCATTGCTCGAATGTGAACCCCGTGTTACCTGGTGTCGCCGTGTCCTGCCTCACGCTGTGAGGGTGTTTGGTCCCGAGACAGGAGCTGGTCACCGGCTTCCCTCCGTCAAGCCGGTGACCGGCGCCGCGTGTCGCACAGCGCGCCGGTCCTGCCGCTCCTGGCCGGGAGCGGCAGGACCGTTGACACGTACGAGGAGGTGGCCGAGGGGTGGCCGCCGCCTCAGTGACTCACTCTTCCTCGCCCGTCCGGCGTCACCCCACCTTCTCGATCACGGCCCGGCGGATCAGGAACTTGCCGGGCTCACGGACCTGTTCGAACGCCGCGTTGTTGAGCAGCACACAGCTGCCGGAGACCGAAGTGACCTCCACCGTCGTGGACTTGTTGTTGTCCAGGTTGGTGACCTTCAGCTTCGTGCCGGCCGGGAACTGGTTGCTGGACGCGGCAGGCGCACCGTCCTCGCCGGAGAGGGTGACGGTGGAGCCGTTGCACACCTGCTGCCCGGAGGCCGCAGCGCCACCGCCGGGGTTCTCCGCGGGGGCGGACTGCGCGGGCTGCGAGGGCTGGGCGCCACCGGCCTGCTGACCGCCCTGCGCGGGCTGCGACGGCTGCGCGGCCCGGGAGTCCTGAGCCGACTCCCCCACCACGCACCCCGACGCTTCCTGCTTCCGCTGGATCTCCGCGACGACCGCCTCGCGGTTGGCGATCCGCGCCTCGGACTGCGCGTCGGGGTTGGCCCGCTGGTCCGCGATGAACTTCTGGTTGTTGCCGAGGGCGGTGGCGAGGCCCTGGCAGACCGTCGACTCCGCCGCCGACTTGGGCGTCTGCGCGGCGTTCGACGTACTCGCCATGACGAAGGCCCCGCCTCCCGCCACGGTCGCCGCGCTCACCAGCAGCGCGATCTTCTTCTTCGTGCCGAGAGTTCTCCTGCGCGACATGCGCGCCTCCTGAAGAGGTAGGGGAGCGTACGCCGCTATGTACGAGATACCGAACGAGGTTACTCAGCGGTTACAGGAGTCACGGAAGTAACGTCCGTCACACAAGAAGGAGACGTCTAACGGGAGAGGGCGTCCCGTACGGCCTCGTCGGTGCGCGCGACCACCGCCGTGCCGTCGTCCGCGGTGATGATCGGCCGCTGGATCAGCTTGGGATGCTCGGCGAGGGCCTTGATCCACCGCTCCCGCGAACTCGCGTCGCGGGGCCACTCCTTGACGCCGAGTTCCTTGGCGGCGGCCTCCTGGGTGCGGGTGATGTCCCAGGGCTCCAGCCCGAGCCGGTCCAGCACGCCCCGGATCTCGTCCTCGCTCGGCACGTCCTCCAGGTAGCGGCGGACGGTGTAGTCGGCGCCCTCGGCGTCGAGCAGCTGCACGGCACTGCGGCACTTCGAACAGGCCGGGTTGATCCAGATCTCCATGGCCCCACGGTACGCCCCCGTGACGCCGGGGAGCGTGGCTCGAAACCCGTTCTCCACTTGTGTCACCGCACCCCCGAAAGCCCTTGTGGCCAGGGCCTTTTGTCAGTGGTGGGCAGTAGAATAGAAGCAGTGTTCGAGGGTGGCGCCGGGATCGCCGAGGACCCCGGTGAGCCGCCCTCACCGCGACAGGAGGATGCCTGTGCCCGCTGCCGCACTCAAGCCGAAGCCGCTGCCCACCCAGTCCACCGCGAAGCGCCCCGTCCTGCTCGACCTGCCGTACGTGCCCGTGGAGAAGCGGCCGCTGCCCCCGGGCCGGCCGCGCGAGTGGTACGTCTCGCACAACCGTCGCCTCAAGGCGATGCGCCTCGCCATCGCCCTGCTCGACTCCGGCGTCTACATGCCGAACCAGGCCCGCAACGAGACGATCCGCGACACGGCGGAACTGATCGGTGTCCACCCGCCGTCGGACACGACGTGCCACATGGTGAGGGCGCTCATGCGCTACTCGCGATGAGCTGACCCGGAGCGCCGGGTGCCCGTTCTTCAGGGCACCCGGCGTCGGTGTTCTCAAGCGTCCTGGCCCGCCGCCAGCTCCTTCTCCAGCGGCGTCCGGAAGCGTGGCGTGATCCTGGTCGTCCCCACCCACCCGCTCAGCCGCTCCGCTTCCTTCTCGATCGCCGTGAGCGCCTCCCGGCCCACCCCCTCCTCGTCGAGGATCCGCCAGACGATCTCCCCGTCGGGCCGCTGGGCCCACCCACCGACCACGCGTCCGTTCCACCACACCGTCGGCCCGACGTTCCCGCTGCGGTCGAACAGCCGGGGCCGCAGCTCCGGCGCGAGATACCAGTCGCGCTGCTGCCACCCCATCGCCGTCGAGTCGAGGGCGGGCAGCAGTGCGGCCCAGGGCTCGCCGGGCGCGGCCACCTCGTCGACGTCGCCGTCGGTCACGTATCCCGTGCCCTCGTCCAGCGACACCGGCTGTGCCCCGATCGCGGACAGCGCCCTGCGGACCTCCGTCACCCGCCATCCCGTCCACCACTTCAGATCGGCCTCGGTCGCCGGACCGCACGCGGCGAGCCACAGCCCCAGCAGCTCCGCCTGCGCCTGCGCCGGGTCCAGTCCGGGGTGCTCGGGCGCCACGGCCCAGCGGAACTGGCTGGACGTCCAGGAGCCGAGCGGCCGGCCGCGTACGACCTTCCCCTCGACGCCCAGTACCTTCAGCAGCCGGGTCGAGACCGTGTGCACGCCCTCGTAGCTCTTGCCGGCCGCGTACACGAACTGCTCCCGCAGCCGCGGCTCGTCCTGGGCGAGTTCGGCGGCCGTGGCCTGCCCACGCCGGGCGAGTGCCGCCAGCGCCGACTCCTCGACCTCCTTCAGCCAGGCCGCGTCCGGCGCCCCGGCCGCCGCCATGTCCTTGAGCAGTGCGGCCCGCTCCCGGGCGGCGACCGCCAGGCCGGTCGAGGCGTGCACGACGGCGGTCAGGGCCGTGGGGAACACGAACACCGTGTGCCGCATGCCGTGCATCCGCACCAGGGAACGGTCGTCGTACAGGGCGCGCCCGGTCTCCGCCGCCGTCTTCGCGGGGTCCGCGAGCCGCGCGCCCACGGCCAGGTACACCGCCGCCGGGTCCGTGCCGTGCAGGGCGACGAGCGAACCGGCGACATCCTCGGGGGTTCCCGCCCGCCCCTGCCCGGCCAGCCGCTGCCGCAACGCGAGCCGGGCCCGCCGCTCCGCCACCCCGATGTACCGCTGAGCCCTACCGTCCACACCGGCCTCCCATCGTCACATCGCTCCGATCCGACCGCATCATCGCGAACACCACTGACAATCGGCCGGCACGCACCGGCCACCGCCTCTCAGGCGTACCGCTCCAGCAGGCCCGCCACATACGCCTCCAGCCGCCCGCCCAGCACCTGGGGCGTCAGATCGGTCCGGCCCAGTTCCCGCCAGGGGCCCGCGAGCTTCACCGCGTCGGGGGCGTAGGCCAGGGCGTCGAGCAACCGCCAGTACAGGTGGTCCGGGCCGTCGGCCAGGCGCCGGCCACCGTGTGCCTCGTAGCGCTCCCGGAAACCGAGGCCGTACTCCGGGCCGTGCAGCAGCGCGAGGGCCGTCGAGCAGTGGGCGACGTCCAGATCGGCGGGGCCCCACGAGGTCTCCACCCAGTCGACGACGCCGCTGATCCGCAGGCCGGTCCCCGAGCCGGTGAACAGCACGTTCCCCGGGTGGAAGTCGCGGTGCAGGAAGCAGCCCTCGTACGGCGGCGGGTCGCGGCGGATCACGTTCACTGCTCGCTCCCACATCTCATCACCCTCGGGCGCGAGCACCCGCTCTGGGGACGTCCAGGCTTGGTACAGCCGCGGGCGCTCCTCGGGAACGACCCGGTGGATCCGGGCCAGTTGGGCAGCCAGCAGGTCCACCCGCAGGTCCAGCTCGTCCTCCTCGTCCTCCTCGTCCACCCGGACCCGGCCCGGCAGCACGGACATCAGCAGGGACGGGTGGTCGCAGTGCTCGGCGGTGGCGTCCACGCCGGTCAGCTCCGGCGCCGGAACGCCCTCCTGCCCGGCCAGCAGCGTGAGCACGTCCGCCTCGCGGGCCAGCAGCCCGGGCGCGTGCCGCCGGAAGAAGGGCTTCACGAAGGTCCGCAGCGCCAGCTCGGTGCCGTCGTCGAGGGTGAGCCGCCGCATCTGGGCGCTCCAACCACCGCTCATGAAGGCCGACTTGTCGACTGTACGGCCTTCCGGCAGCTGCTTGGCCACCCACGCGCGCGTGGCCGTCCAGCCCTGCTCGCCCAGCCCGGTCAGTACAGCCGTGACGAACTCCCGCCGGTCGCCCGGGTTCTCACGGAACCACAGACCCAACCGGTGCCGCGCCCCGGGGAGTTCCCAGTGGGCGAACTGGGCGCGCCGGGCCAGCGCCTCCGAGACGACGTCCGTCACGGCGGGCGGGATGACCTCGTCCGTGCCCGGCACCGCGAGCACCGCCCGCCCCTCGTACCCCCGCAGGACGTCGAGCGCGGGCGACTCCCGCCAGCTTCCGGGCCGCCGGATGATCTCGCTGAACCGCCCGTCACCCGCTCCGAACGGCACTTCCCACGCCTCCGCCGCGTACACCGCCGGCGCGCACAGCCCCAGCGCCGCCACCCGGCCCCCGTAGTGCCGGACGAGATCGGCCACCGTCTGGCCGCTCATGCTGAAGCCGACGAGGACCAGCGGCCCGTCCACGCGCGCGTGCGCGTCGATGACGGACACGGCCTGCTCGAATCGGCGGCGCAGGCTCAGCTCGGACAGCAGGCCGGTGCTCTCCCCGTGCCCGGAGAAGTCGAAGGCGAGGGCGTGGCAGCCGCGCGCGGCGAACTCCGCCAGCAACGGCACCAGCCGCTCCTTGCTGCCGTTGCCCGCGCCGTGCAGAAGTACGGCGGTCGCCCTGGCCGGCTCACCCGGACCGGTGCCGCCGGACAGCCCGCTGAGTCGTTCACCGTCGACGCTATGCGCGAAGGGGATCAGCTCACTCATACGGCCATTCATTCACGCGGCCGGGCCTTGTGAGGGGCGATCACACAGAGGGCGGTCACAGGCCCGGTGCGCCCCACACGGGGAACCAGCGGCCCAGGTCCTGTTCGATCGGCAGGTCGTCCGCGAGCGCCGCCCGCACCTGGAGTTCCAGCGCGTTGTCACGCCGCTGGGATTCTCCCGGCAGGGGTGCGAACGGGTAGAAGGTGCCGCGCTTGTAGAGGTAGACCAGCGCGATCCGTCGGCCCGACCGGTCCCGGAACCCCGCCAAGGAGCAGAGCAGTTGAGGGCCGAACCCGTTGACCTCCATCTGGCTGTTCACGGCGTGCAGGTCCGTCACGAGCGGTGCCAGCTGGTCGGGGGCGCGGTGCGAGACCAGCCAGGAGTAGCCGTAGTCGTCCTGCCGCAGTTCCACCGGCGGGCCGTCGCGGTCGCTGTCCGCGTCCAGCAGCGCCCGCACCTCGCGGTGGGTCTGCTCGAAGGCCGCACCCTCGACCGTGGCGAAACACACCGCGCCCTGACCGGTCGGGGTGAAGCCCGCCGCGGCCTCCAGCGTCACGGCTGCCGACGGCAGCGCGAAGAGCCGGTCGAGATCCGGCGCGACCGGCTTGGTCCGGCCGAGCAGGATGTCCAGCAGTCCCATGCCCCGCTCACACCCCTCCGGGCGCCGCCGCCTCGCCCAGCTCGGCGGAGATCCGGCCCAGCTGGTCGAGCCGCTGCTCCAGGCTCGGGTGCGTCGAGAAGAGCCGCGCGACACCGGGCTCGCGGCCCAGCGCCGGGGTGAAGTAGAAGGCGTTGAAGGCCTGGGCCGTGCGCAGGTCCTTCGTCGGGATGCGGGCGATGTCCCCCGACACCTTGGTGAGGGCGGAGGCCAGCGCCGAGGGCCGGCCGGTGAGCAGCGCCGCCGCGCGGTCCGCGGCCAGCTCCCGGTACCGGGACAGGGACCGGATGAGCAGGAAGCTCACCGCGTACACGGCCGCCGACACGCCCATCACCGCGGCGAAGACCACCGCCGTGTTCTGGTCCCTGCGGCCCCCGCCGAACAGCTGCGAGTAGAAGGCGAACCGCACGATCAGCCCCGCGAGCACGCCGAGGAACGAGGCGACCGTGATCACTGCGACGTCCTTGTGCGCCACATGCGACAGCTCGTGCGCGAGCACGCCCTCCAGTTCGGCCGGCTCCAGGCGCCTGAGCAGCCCGGTCGTCACACAGACCACGGCATGGTCGGGGTTCCGCCCCGTCGCGAACGCGTTCGGCATGTCCATATCGGACACGGCCACCACCGGCTTGGGCATGTCCGCGATGGCACAGAGCCGGTCCACGACCCCGTGCAGCTCGGGATACTCCTCGCGCTCCACGACCCGCCCGCGCATCGCGAACAGCGCGACCCGGTCCGAGAACCAGTACTGGGCGCCGAGCACCGCCGCCGCGACGACCACGACCAGCACCCACGACTTCAGCAGCACGATCAGCGCCGCGACGAACCCCACGTACACCAGCCCGAGCAGGAACAGCGTGATCCCCATACGGGTGGTCAACCGCCGGTCGCTCCGGAAACGGCTGTGCATCTGCATCACCCCGCAGTCAGGCACTCGTCCCACTGCCAGTGTGCACCCGCCCCCGCCCATGAACGGGTCGCGATCATCCCCAGACCGGGCAAAGGCGTCAGCCGCCCCTGACCACCGCGTACCCGGGCACGGACGGCCACCGGACGGTCAGCACGACCGACTCCTCCTCGGCGAACCAGGAGTGATCGACGCCGCGCCCCCACACGACGTAGTCCCCCTGTCGCTCCAGCAGGACACTGCGGCCGGGGAGTTCCACCCGGAAGCGCCCGCTGACGAGAACCAGCAGCGCGGTCCGTTCCTCACCCCGCACCCACTGCGACCGTTCGTCACCGGCCGGGTGGACACCCCACTTGACCTCGACGGCCTCGCTGTGGCGCGGATCGCCGACGTCCTTGAAGTGCCCGAGAAGCCACCCCCGGTCCAGCGCCGCGTCCTTGCCCGCGTTGCCCACGTACACACCGTCATCCACGTGGCCGGACGTTAGCAGCCGCCGCCTTGACCGGTGCCGCGCACGCTCTAGTGCTCCGGCAGGCAACGTTCGCTCCGTCGCGACGCCCGGTACGCCCTCTCGCCGCACCGGCCGAAAGCCCGAGTGCATCCAGTACGAGGGCTTCCGGCCGGCACTCCCCCAAGCTCTTCGAGCAGGGGGTACCCCCAGAGCACGCACCGGACGCCGCTCCTTGACGGGCAAACGTTGCCCGCCGGGGCACTAGTACGGCGCCCGGAAGTTGATGTACCCGAGCAGCACGATCACCGCGGCCACACAGCCGAGCACCACGACCGTCGACACCCACGGCGAGCGGGAGCGACGACCGGCCCCCCTGTGGTCGGGCTCGGGCCGGAAGGGCACGGGCCCGGGCGGGTTGTGCTTCCAGCGCGCGGCGAGCATACGGGCCCGCGCCGAGGGCTCCTTGTGCTCGGCGCTGTCCGCCCATCTGAGGTCGAACTCGCGCTCCTGGCCGTCCTGTTCGTGCTCGGGCATTCCCTCTCCACCCCCGTGTGGGTCCTCCCAGCAGAATAGAACATACGACCGCGCCCCCGCTGTCCGTACGGACAGCGGGGGCGCGGTCGTAGTGCCTCGATCAGGCGTCGATCACACGTCGAAGTACAGCTCGAACTCGTGCGGGTGCGGACGCAGCTGAAGCGGCGCGATCTCGTTCGTGCGCTTGTAGTCGATCCACGTCTCGATCAGGTCCGGCGTGAACACGTCGCCCTGGAGGAGGAACTCGTGGTCGGCCTCGAGGGAGTCGAGGACGGCCGGGAGCGAGGTCGGGACCTGCGGGACGCCCGCGTGCTCCTCGGGAGCCAGCTCGTACAGGTCCTTGTCGATCGGCTCGGCCGGCTCGATCTTGTTCTTGATGCCGTCCAGGCCCGCGAGCAGTAGCGCCGAGAACGCCAGGTACGGGTTGCCGGAGGAGTCGGGCGCGCGGAACTCGACGCGCTTGGCCTTCGGGTTCGAGCCCGTGATCGGGATACGCATGGCCGCGGAGCGGTTGCGCTGCGAGTAGACCAGGTTCACCGGGGCCTCGAAGCCGGGGACCAGGCGGTGGTACGAGTTCACCGTCGGGTTGGTGAAGGCCAGCAGCGACGGGGCGTGCTTGAGGATGCCGCCGATGTAGTAGCGGGCGGTGTCCGACAGGCCCGCGTAGCCGGCCTCGTCGTAGAAGAGCGGGGAGCCGCCCGACCACAGGGACTGGTGGACGTGCATGCCCGAGCCGTTGTCACCGAAGATCGGCTTCGGCATGAAGGTCGCCGTCTTGCCGTTCTTCCACGCGACGTTCTTCACGATGTACTTGAAGAGCTGGAGGTCGTCGGCGGCGGCGAGCAGCGTGTTGAACTTGTAGTTGATCTCGGCCTGGCCGGCGGTGCCCACCTCGTGGTGCTGGCGCTCGACCTGCAGGCCGGCCCGGTTCAGCTCCAGGGAGATCTCGGCGCGCAGGTCGGCGAAGTGGTCGACCGGCGGGACCGGGAAGTAGCCGCCCTTGTAGCGGACCTTGTAACCACGGTTGTCCTCGAGGGCGCCGGTGTTCCAGGCGCCGGCCTCGGAGTCGATGTGGTAGAAGGACTCGTTCGCGGTGGTCGCGAAGCGGACGGAGTCGAAGACGTAGAACTCGGCCTCGGGACCGAAGTACGCCGTGTCGGCGATACCGGTGGAGGCGAGGTAGGCCTCGGCCTTCTTCGCCACGTTGCGCGGGTCACGGGAGTACTGCTCGCCCGTGATCGGGTCGTGGATGAAGAAGTTGATGTTCAGCGTCTTGTCACGGCGGAACGGGTCGACACGGGCGGTCGACAGGTCCGCGCGCAGCGCCATGTCGGACTCGTGAATGGCCTGGAAGCCGCGGATGGACGAGCCGTCGAAGGCCAGCTCCTCGTCCGCGTCGAACGCCTCAGCAGGCACCGTGAAGTGCTGCATCACGCCCGGGAGGTCGCAGAAGCGGACGTCGATGAACTTGACGTCCTCGTCCGCGATGAACTTCTTGGCCTCGTCGGCGTTCTGGAACATCCAGCTCCTCCTACTCCCGACCGTCCCGCCGGGGTGGTAGTTCGTTCGTGCGGCCAGTGCGGGTGGCACACGCTGACCTCGACCCTAGGGACGGGTGGTTTCTCGGGCGTGACTCATTTGTTTCGCACAAGTTAACCGGCTCACCTTCCACCGTAGCCCCGACGCACCCCGCCGTGCCCTGGTCATTTACGGGCGCAGTACCGTGGACGGGTGGACAACAGACAAGCACTCGGATCGTGGCTTTCCGGGCCCCGCGCGGCCGCGGAAGAGGCCGGTGCCGACTTCGGATACCGGGGCGAGCAGCTCGGTCTGCCCGAGGAGGGACCCGGCTCGATCGCCCGCCCGGGGCGACGGCTCGGCGCCCTCGCCGTGGACTGGGGTCTGAGCCTCCTGATCGCATACGGTCTCATCACCCAGAGCTACCACGAAGCGGCCCAGATCTGGGCGCCGCTCATCATGTTCACCCTGATGGTGCTCACGATCGGTACGGTGGGCTTCACGCCGGGCAAGCGGCTCCTCGGCCTGCGGGTGCTCGCCCTGGACACCGGCCGGGTCAGCCCGTGGCGCGCGGTGCTGCGCACCGTCCTTCTCTTCCTCGCGATCCCCGCCCTGATCTGGGACCGCGACGGCCGGGGCCTGCACGACCGGCTGGCGGGCACGGTCGAGGTCCGCATCTGACACGAACGAACGGACATGAGTGAAGGGGCGGCCGGATCACTCCGGCCGCCCCTTCACTCATGTGGTGTGCGGGTTGTCAGCGAGCCTTCGGCCCGCCGCCCTTCGGCATCCGCATGCCCTTCGGCATCGGCCCCTTGGGCAGCGGCATGTTGCTCATCAGGTCGCCCAGGGCACGCAGCCGGTCGTTGGTGGCGGTGACCTGCGGGCCGGTCAGCACGCGCGGCAGCTTCAGCATGGTCGTGCGCAGCTTCTTCAGCTCGACCTGGCCCTCGCCCGTGCCCACGACCAGGTCGTGCACCGGGACGTCCGCGACGATGCGGTTCATCTTCTTCTTCTCGGCGGCGAGCAGGGACTTCACCCGGCTCGGGTTGCCCTCGGCGACCAGCACGATGCCGGCCTTGCCGACCGCGCGGTGCACCACGTCCTGGTTGCGGTTCATCGCCACCGCGGGGGTCGTCGTCCACCCCCGGCCGATGTTGTCGAGCACCGCCGCCGCGGCACCGGGCTGGCCCTCCATCTGCCCGAAGGCGGCCCGCTCGGCCCGGCGCCCGAACACGATCGCCGTCGCGAGGAAGGCGAGCAGGAGGCCCAGGATGCCGGCATAGATGGGGTGACCGATCAAGAAACCGATCGCGAGGAAGACACCGAAGGTGACGATTCCGACTGCCGCGAGTACAAGACCGATCTTCTTGTCGGCCCTGCGGGTCATCTTGTAGGTCAGGGCGATCTGCTTCAGTCGCCCGGGGTTCGCAGCGTCCGCTGCGGTTTCCTTCCTCGCCATGCCCCGAAGTCTACGTGGCCCCACAAGCGCCTACGACGGCAGTGTCCGCGGGAGCGCTCGAGGGGGAGGGGGCGGGTCTCAGGGGTGGACGGAGAGGGACCGGGAGACGGACTGATCGAGGACGCGCTGCGCCTCGACCCGGTCCTTGGCGCGACGGCGGTCCTCCAGCACGGAGGTCCAGGCGTTGCGGCGGGCGGTGCGCTGACCGCTGCTCAGCAGCAGCGACTCGACGGCACGCAGGGCGGTGGTGAAGGACGGAATCGCGGTGGCGCGAACGGGCGCGGCCTGCATGGGTGAGGTCCCCCCTCGGGAGCGGGTGTACGTGCTGTGAGTCCAGCGTCACTGATTGGTGTTACCAGGGCATGACCGACCGGTCAAACACCCATGAAGCCCTGGTTGGGAACCGTCGAACGACGACGCGGTCCTGACATGTGCCCTCATCTGCGAGGACGGTCAGGACCGCGTCATATCGGTCGCTACCGGCGGGTAGTTTCTTGTGCGCGAATTCACACGCTTGTCCCGCCCTTCGGCGGGAAGGGCGATGGCAGCCCGTCAGACCGCCTGGGCCGCGATGCGCGCGTCCCGCTGCTCCATGGCCATCTGGTAGAGCCGCCCGGCACGGTACGAGGACCGCACCAGCGGGCCCGACATCACGCCGGAGAAGCCGATCTGCTCGGCCTCCTCCTTCAGCTCCACGAACTCGTGGGGCTTGACCCAGCGCTCCACCGGGTGGTGGCGCACGGAGGGTCGCAGGTACTGCGTGATGGTGACCAGCTCGCAGCCCGCGTCGTGCAGCTGCTTCAGCGCGTCGCTGACCTCCTCGCGGGTCTCGCCCATGCCGAGGATGAGGTTCGACTTGGTGACGAGGCCGTAGTCGCGGGCCTCGGTGATCACCTTCAGGGAGCGCTCGTAGCGGAAGCCGGGGCGGATCCGCTTGAAGATCCGCGGGACCGTCTCGACGTTGTGCGCGAAGACCTCGGGACGGGAGGAGAAGACCTCCTCCAGCTGTTCCGGGACGGCGTTGAAGTCGGGCGCGAGCAGCTCGACCTTCGTCCGGCCGGCCTCGCGGCTCGCCGTCTGCTGGTGGATCTGGCGGACCGTCTCCGCGTACAGCCAGGCGCCGCCGTCCTCCAGGTCGTCGCGGGCGACGCCGGTGATCGTGGCGTAGTTCAGGTCCATGGTGACCACGGACTCACCCACGCGGCGGGGCTCGTCGCGGTCGAGCGCCTCGGGCTTGCCGGTGTCGATCTGGCAGAAGTCACAGCGCCGGGTGCACTGGTCGCCGCCGATGAGGAAGGTGGCCTCGCGGTCCTCCCAGCACTCGTAGATGTTGGGGCAGCCGGCTTCCTGGCAGACCGTGTGCAGGCCCTCGCTCTTCACGAGGTTCTGCATCTTGGTGTACTCGGGGCCCATTTTCGCCCGGGTCTTGATCCACTCGGGCTTGCGCTCGATGGGGGTCTGGCTGTTGCGGACCTCCAGGCGCAGCATCTTGCGTCCGTCGGGTGCGACTGCGGACACGACCGGCTCCCTAGCGATTGATTCTTCGGCGCCCTCAAGGGTACGCCCGTTGATTTGAATGCCTGTGTGGGTGCTAGCCCGTCCAGGAGCGGCTTTATGCCGCCGGCGTCTTCTCGATCTCCCGCGGCTTCGGCTCCGCGTTCTCCAGTACGTCCCTCAGGTGGCGCTCGACGACCGGCAGGACCTCCTCGATCGTCACGTCGCGGCCCAGTTCGTTCGCCAGGGAGGCGACGCCCGCGTCGCGGATGCCGCAGGGGATGATCCGGTCGAACCACTTGTTGTCGGGGTTCACGTTGAGCGCGAAGCCGTGCATGGTGACGCCCTTGGCCACGCGGATGCCGATCGCGGCGATCTTGCGGTCCTCCCGGCGCTGGCCCGCGTTGGAGGGCGCGTACTCCGGGCCGTTCATGCGCGGGTCGAACTCCTCGTCGTGCAGACGCGGGTCGAAGTCCAGGGCCAGGCCGCCGAGCACGGGCCGCTGCTCGACAGGGTCGCCCAGGACCCATACGCCGCTGCGGCCCTCGACCCGGGTGGTCTCCAGGCCGAACTCCGCGCAGGTGAGGATCAGGGCCTCTTCGAGGCGGCGTACATGGGCCACGACGTCCACCGGGCGGGGGAGCTTCTGGATCGGGTAGCCCACCAACTGGCCGGGGCCGTGCCAGGTGATCTTGCCGCCGCGGTCCACGTCGATGACCGGCGTGCCGTCGAGGGGGCGCTCGTTGTCCGCCGTGCGCCGTCCCGCCGTGTAGACAGGGGGATGCTCCAGAAGCAGCACGGTGTCGGGGACCTCGTCCGCGAAGCGCGCCGCGTGCACACGGCGCTGCTCGTCCCACGCCTCCTGGTACTCGACGGCCTCGTCACCGAACCCCATGCGGACGAACCGCAACCCACTCACGGCAAGCGCCTCCCTCGGACGGGTGTGTCAGGCACGTATCGCGCCCAAGCCACTGTACGTCCGGCCCGGACGCGTCAGTCCTGGGGCCAATCCTCACACGATCGGATGAATGTCCGGGAAAATGTGTGATGGGGTGCTTACTCTCCGCTACATTCGCGCCGTCCAGCAAGCCATAAGGCCTGCTCACAGGTAATCCGGCAGATCACCCACACCGGAAGGCAGGAGACCGCACCGCACCATGACGGAACGACCCGCGCAGCGCACCCCCAACCGACAGCTCGCCGCGCTCATCGCAGAAGCGGGGTTCTCCAACGCGGGTCTCGCCCGTCGCGTGGATCAGCTCGGTCTCGAACACGGGCTTGATCTGAGATACGACAAGACATCCGTCACCCGGTGGCTGCGCGGCCAGCAGCCCAGGGGTACCACGCCGGCGCTGATCGCCGAGGTC
Organism: Streptomyces azureus; assembly: GCF_001270025.1. Taxonomy (NCBI): domain Bacteria; kingdom Bacillati; phylum Actinomycetota; class Actinomycetes; order Kitasatosporales; family Streptomycetaceae; genus Streptomyces; species Streptomyces azureus. Next base: position 33,986 of record NZ_DF968185.1, read on the forward strand.
TTCACCCGGCGCCTGGGCCGCCGCCTCACCGCCCAGGACCTCGGCCTGGACGCCTGCGCGCCCGTCTACGCGGGGCTGGAGTTCGCGTCCACCCCCGAGGAGGCCGTCGACATCGTCAGCGGGCTGTGGCGCAAGGACTCCGGCAGCCACGCCGAGCTGCGCAAGATCGCCTTCACGCCGGCCGGGCTCGTCGTGCCGAGCCGGGACTGGCTGATCGGCCGGGCCGACGAGAAGGTGGCCCGCGGCGAGCCGCCCTCCGCCCGTATCCCGGCCCAGGGCCGGGCCGCCCTCCGGCCCCCGGCCGAGCCGGGGGTGCCGCCCCTGCCCCGCCAGCGGGGGCAGGCCGAACGCGGACCCGGCCAGAAGGTGACCGCCGGCGACATCGCCGCCCTGCGCTCGGTCGGGGAGCTGTTCCGCACCCTCGACGACGCCTACGGCGGCGGCCACGCCCGCCAGGCCCTCGTGCGCTATCTGGAGCACGAGTGCGAGCCCATGTTGCGCGGCACGTACGGCGAGCAGACCGGCCGCCGGCTGTTCGCGGCCGCCGCCGACCTGACCCGGCTCGCGGGCTGGACGTCGTACGACATCGCCGCGCACGGCCTCGCCCAGCGCTACTTCGTGCAGGCGCTCCGGCTCGCCCAGGCGGCCGGGGACCGGACGTACGGGGCGTACGTGCTGGTCACCATGAGCCGGCAGGCCGTCTACCTCGGGCACGGGCGGGAGGCCGTGCAGCTCGCGCGCGTGGCGCAGCAGGGCGTCGGCACCTCCGCGCCGCCCGTCGTGCAGGCGCTGCTGCACGCCTCCGAGGCACGCGGACACGGCGTGCTCGGCGAAGTGCGGGCCTGCACGGCCGCACTGGTCCGTGCCGAGCGCGCCCTGGAGACGGCCCGGCCCGGGGACGACGTCCCGCACTGGGCGAAGTTCTTCGACGAGGCGCAGCTCGCCGACGAGTTCGGGCACTGCCACCGGGACCTTCAGCAGTTCCGCGCCGCCGCCCAGCACGCGGAACGCTCACTCCAGCTCCGCGCCCCGTCCTACGCCCGCAGCCGCCTCTTCTGCCGTGTGGTCCTGGCCACCGCCCGCCTGGGCCTCGGCGAACTCGACCAGGCCTGTCAACTGGCCGCGGAGGCGGCGGGCCAGGCGGCGGAGATGCGCTCGGTGCGGGCGGTGGAGTACGTGAGGGACTTCGAGCGAAGGCTGGAGCCGTACAAGGACGCGGCGCCGGTGCGAAGTTACCGTGACAAAGTGGCGGCCCTTGGCTGAGTCGGCCTTCTCTTAGGGGCGCGGGGCTGTGTCGCTCTGCGGCTCCGCCGCGTGGGCGCGAACAGCCCCCACGCACCCGCACCCGACGAGCTGCCTACGCAGCCCGTGGCACAGTCGGCTCAGGGTCGGCGACATGCAGAGACCGCCCGGCCCCCAAGTCCGTCAGAATCGCCGCCGACGCCCGATGGCCAGAGTGCAGAGCGCCCTGGACAGTACTGGTGTCCCGGTGGTCACCACACACATACAGTCCCGCGAGCAACCGCACCGGCCGCCGCAGATCATGCGGCGGCCGCATCGCCGGCACAGCCTCCGCCGTGTGACGCACGGCCAACGTCTCCCACCGAGCCGTCGACACCCCGTACAGCCGCGCCAGATGCATCCGCACAGCCGTGTCGACATCCCCCGGCGGCCGCCCCAGCACCGTCGAGGACACCAGCGCCCGCCCCGCCGGAGCACGGGACGGATCGACCCGGCTGACCACAGCCGTGTGCGCGACCGGCCCACCCAGGTCCGCGTCGAGCAGCAGCGACGCCCCCGTCCCCGGCGGCTCGTCCGTCGTGTGGTGCACCACCGTCACGGGGTGGAAGTCCGGCACCCGCAGTCCGGGCAGCAGTTCCGCGGCGGCCCTGGCACCGGTGGCCACCAGTACCGCCCGGCAGCGGATCTCGCCGTGCTCGGCGGTGGTCACCGAGGTCGTGGAGACGGAGGTGACGCGCACGCCGGTGTGCACGGTGCCCGCCGGCAACGTGCCCGCCAGCAGCTCCGGCAGGGCCTCGGCACCGCCCTCCGGCAGGCACAGCCGGCCGCTCGCGAAGGCGCGCAGCGCGAGGTCCGCGCACCGGCTGGACGTCGTCAGGTCCGGGTCGCACAGCAGGGCGGCGAGCAGCGGACGCAGGAAGCCGTCGATCGTACGGGCGGGCAGCCCACGGGCCGCCAGGGCCTCACCGGCGGGCAGCTCCGGGCGAGCCAGCAGCCGTTCGGCCGGTGTGCCCGCCAGCCGGGTCAGGGCGGCTCCCAGGCGGGCCTGGTCGACCGCCGTGCCCAGCGGGGTACAGGACCGGCTCCGGGGCACGGAGACCTGCCGTCCGGGCACCGCCACCGGCCTCCTGGGCGGCCTGGGCGCGGACGGCGACCGGGGGGCGCCCGCCAGGGCGCGCACCGCGTGCAGTGCGCCCCGTGCGCCCCCTGCGCCCGCCTGGACGCCCGCGCGATGGTGGCGTCCGTCGCCGTGCAGCAGGACACCGGGCGCGAAGGGGCGCAGCACGAGCCCGCCGAGGCCGGGTGTCAGCCGTAGTTCCGGGTACGCCGTGGACAGCAACTGGCCGATTCTGTCGAGCCGGAAGCCGTCGACCTTCTCCGTCGCCATTCGGCCGCCGACACCGTGGGCGGCCTCCAGGACCATGGTCGTCACTCCTGCGCTGGTCAGCCGGTGCGCGGCCGAGAGTCCGGCGACCCCGGCCCCCACGACGACCACGTCCGCCTGGTAAGCGGGCTCAAGCACGTGCCCCTCCTCGAGGTTGCGCGGGCGCTGGAGACGTCATGCCCTCAACGGGCTCCAGGGATACGCGAGTTCTGGTCGAGGGTAGGGCTGTGATCGGTCAGCGGAAGTCGCGCATCGACAGGGCACGGTCGCACAGCGGTCGCATAAGGAGGCCTTGTGGGCGTGAAGTGGTCACAGGGGGCTGGGGTGCGGCGCGGAGGGCTGTCTCGGAACCGCCGGTCGCGGTCTCGGGCGCCCGTCACAACGCCGCCCGGATCGCCCCCTCGATCTCCGGGAAGGCGAACCGGAACCCCGACTCCAGCAGGCGCGTCGGCAGCACCCGGGCGCTGCCGAGCACATCCCCGGCCATCTCGCCGAGCACGGTCCGCAGTACGGGCGCGGGCACGGCGAACAGCGTCGGGCGGTGCAGCACGCGGCCCATCGCCGCCGTGATCTCACGGTTCGTCAGGGGGTTCGGGGCGGTGAGGTTGAACGGCCCGGACAGGCCGTCGGTGTCGATGAGATGCCGGATCGCGGCGACCTCGTCATGCAGCGCGACGAACGACCAGTACTGCCGCCCGTCGCCCATCCGCCCGCCGAGACCGGCCTGGAACAGCGGGACCAGCCGCCCCCAGGCACCGCCCTCGCGGGATACGACCAGCCCGGTCCTGGTGAACACCGTGCGTACGCCGGCCTCCTGGGCCGGTGCGGTGGCGGCCTCCCACTCCACGCACAGTTCGGGCAGGAAGCCCGCGCCCGCCGGCGCGCTCTCGTCGACGGTCCGGTCCCCGGTCTCGCCGTAGTAGCCGATGGCGCTGCCGTTCACGAAGACCCGTGGCCGGTCCTTCTCGTCCAGCGAGGCGACGGCCCGGGCGAGCGCCGCCGTGCCGTTCACCCTGCTGTCGCGGATCCGTTGTTTGTAGGCGTCCGTCCAGCGGCGGTTGCCGACCCCCGCACCGGCCAGGTTCACCACCGCGTCGCACCCGGCGAGCCCGGCCGCGTCCACGCGCCCGCCCTCGGGATCCCACCGGACCTCGTCCGCCGCCCGGGGCGTACGGCGCACGAGGCGCACCACCTCGTGCCCGTCCGCGGTCAGGGACCGCGCCAGGGCGCCGCCGATGAGACCGGTCGCACCGGCCACTGCGATACGTGAGCGTTCCATGGGCCCATCCTGCCTGCCGACGCCGCAGATCCGGCGTACGGCCACAGGCCCTCACCGTAGGGTGACGCCATGTCCGAGCCCCTCGAACTCCGCATCCGCACCGCCGTGCCCGGTGACGACGAAGGGCTGGCCCTCCTGGACCGTCTGGCGTGGTCGCACCTGCACGCGGTGATGCCCCGGCCGCAGCCGCCGTACCCGCCGTTCTTCAGCGAGCGGCACACACCCGAGGACTGCCTGGTCGCCGAACTCGGTGACCGCTTGGCGGGCTACGTGCATCTCGGCTTCCCGACGCCGGTCGACTCCAACCGGCACGTCCGCCAGATCCAGGGCCTCGCCGTCTCGCAGGAGGCGCGCGGCCGGGGTGTCGGGCGGGCGCTGGTCCGGGCCGCCGTGGACGAGGCCCGCCGGCGCGGTGCCCGCCGCCTCACCCTGCGCGTCCTCGCCCACAACACCCCGGCCCGGGGACTCTGCGAGGGCGAGGGATTCGTGGTGGAGGGGACCCTGCCCGAGGAGTTCCTGCTCGACGGGACGTACGTCGACGACGTGCTGATGGGGCGCTCCCTCTGAGCCGGGGCCCCTACGACTCGGCCAGCTCGCCCGTGTCCACCGGCGCCGTCGCGTTCGCCGCGCGCTCGGCGTCGGAGGAGACCTCGGCCGCCGTCAGCACGTAGCCCGTCTCGGCGTCCGAGGTGGAACGTGCGAAGACCACGCCGAAGACCCGGCCGTCCGTGGTGAGGAGGGGGCCGCCGGAGTTGCCGGGGCGGACGGTGGAGCGGATCGAGTAGATCTCGCGGGTGACGGTGTCGTCGTTGTAGATGTTCTGGCCCGTCGCCCGGACCCGGTTCGCGACCGTCGCCGCCTGGAGGTTCAGGTCGCCGTCCTGCGGATAGCCCGCGACGACCGCCGAGTCGCCGCGCCGGGCCTCGTCGTCGAAGCGGAGCACGGGCGCCTTGAGACCCGGCACGTACAGCACGGCCACGTCCTTCTGCGGGTCGAAGAGCACCACCCGCGCCTCGTACGTCCGCCCGACCCCGCCGATCTGCACGGTCGGCTCGTCGATGCCGGCCACGACGTGGGCGTTGGTCATCACGTGCTCCCGCGCGTACACGAACCCGCTGCCCTCGCGGCCCTGGGTGCCCGCGACGCCCTCGACCTTGACCGTGCTCAGCTTGGCGGCATTGGTGGCGGCCGCCGTGACACTGTCGCCGGAGGGCTCGGCGACCTCGGCGGTCGACTCGTTCTCGAACGGGTTGAAGACCTGCGGGAAGCCCGCCTCGGTCAGCGCGGACGTGGCCCCCGAGAACCAGGCCGGCGTGGTGTCCGGCATCGTCCGCTGCACGGCGCCCAGCAGCCGCGAGTCCCGGATCGCCGAGGTGACCAGCGGCGAGGAGGAAGCGCCCAGGACGCTCGCGGCCACCCACGCGACGATCAGGACCGCGACCGCGTTGGCCACCGCCCCGCCGATCCCGTCCGCCACTCGAAGCGGCCCGCGGTCCAGCTCCCGCCGCAGCCGGAGCGCGAGGCGCCCCGCCAGTTCGTGCCCCACCACCGCCGGGAGCAGCACCGTGAGCACCGCCGTCACCGTCGCGCGCGTCGTACCCGGCGGCACCAGGTCCATCACCCACGGCAGGATCCACACGCCGACGACCGCACCGCCCACGAAGCCCGCCAGCGACACACAGCCGGCCACCAGCCCGCGCCGGTAGCCGGATGCCGCGTAGGCCATGACGACCAGCAACAGCAGGATGTCGAGCAGGTCCACGCACGCCTTCTTTCTCTCGGAACCCCCTCAGAGGGTGTGGAAAGTGCCCCTAAGTACGTGGGGGAAGGGCCCGGTGATCAGTCACACGCGCGTGGATGATCAGAACCGGCCACGCACGCGTGCACTCGGGAAAACGTCGCGGACCGTGATGATGGTTCCACCGGGTGGCACATCACACATCGCGGACGGACCGGATCAGGCCGACAGTGGGATCATGCGTGTCTTCCGAAGGCGGCGGGGTACGCGCAGGCACCGCGCCGCCGGGGCACCCGGCATAGCCGGACTGCCGCGCGCGGCCCGGGCGCTGCTCGGCTGCCTGCCGGGCGTCGCCGCCGTCGTGGCGCTGGTGCTGTGCGCCCACGGCGTCGAGCACGCCGCCGAGACCAAGGCCCGCACGGGCACGCACCGTCCCGCCGCCACGCCCTACGCAGCCCCGCGCCCCCACATCGTGCCGCGATCGCAGTGGCTGGGCGACGCCGCCCGCAAGCAGCCGCGCCCGCGCTACGACGACCGGGTCGCCGCCGTCTTCGTCCACCACACCGACTCGCCCAACGGCTACGACTGCGCCGACGCGCCCCGCATCCTCCGCGACCTCTACACCGGCCAGACCGGCACCCGCGACTGGGACGACATCGGCTACAACTTCGTCGTCGACCGCTGCGGCACCGTCTACGAGGGCCGCGCCGGCGGCGTCGAACGGGCCGTCACCGGCGCCCACACCCAGGGCTTCAACCACCGCACCACCGGCATCGCCGCCCTCGGCACCTTCACCGCGGGCATGCCCGTACCGCGGGCGATGATCCACGCCATCGCCGCGCTGTCCGCCTGGAAGCTGGGCCTGACCGGCACCGACCCGCGGGCGAGCGTCCGCCTGGTGTCCAGCAACGGCCTGAGCCGGTACGCGGCCGGCACCACCGCGGAGCTGCCCGCCCTCGCCGGCCACAACGACGGCTACATGACCAGCTGCCCGGGCGCCGCCCTGCACGCCCGGCTGCCGGAGATCAGGCAGCTGGCCGCCCGGTTGCAGGGCCGGCCGGCGGGTCCACAGGAAGGCCACAGCCGGCGCGCAGGGTCCTCAGATCCCGGTGCCCTACGGTCACCACCACAGGCAGCCGACTGGAGGTGGGGACCATGAACAACGCTCGTACGGGGAACCCGGGGATCCGAGCCGGGGTCACGCGCGGCCTCTGGGCGGTGCTCTGCGCGGTCGCGGCCGTCGTCCTGGGCCCGGCCGCGGCCACCGCGTCCGCCCTCGACCAGGCCAACGCCGCCCCGCTGCACCACGCCGTCAAGGCCGACCGGACGCACGCGTGCCTGCCGTCCGACACGAGCCGCCGCCGGGGCGCCTGATCAGCCCCTGAAGCGCTCCCACAGCCGGGGATAGCGCTCGGCGAGCAGGTCCTCGTTCTCGAAGTCGAGCGGGGTGCCCTCCGGTTCCGGGGGCGCGGGCGGGATCCCCAGAGCGGGGGCGACCGTGCCGGTGAGCTGCTCGTAGGCCTCGTCCGCCGCGTAGCCGAGCTCCTCGCCGTCGCCGTCGATCTCCTCGTCGAAGTCACCCAGCAGCTCGGCGAGCGAGTCCGGATCGTGCACGGCGCCCTCGAAGACATGGCGGCCCTGACCGATCAGCCAACACCGGAAGAAGTCGAAGGCGTCGTCGCTCGCCCCGTCGAGCAGCACCCAGGCGGCGCCCCACAGGTCCCACCGGTAGGCGCGGTTGTAGCGGGACTCGAAGTGCCGGGCGAAGTCCAGGACCGAGTCCGGGTCCAGCTGCGCGAGCCGCTCCACGAGCAGGTCGGCCTGCTCCTCCGGGTCGCCCTCGGCGGCCTCCCGGGCGTCGTCCACCAGCTCCCAGAACTCCGTCTCGTCCATCACGGGTCCAGCATCGGCCCTGGGGCACAGGGGCGCACCCGGAGTGGGCGGGATCGTTATACGCCGTCCCGGGGGTGGTACAGCCCGGCCAGCCGCAGCGCGTCCCCGGCGAACCGCTCGCGCAGGCTCTCCGGCGCCAGTACCTCCACCTCCGGGCCCAGCGCCGTCAGCTGGGTGTGCGCGACCTCCTCGGACTCCACCGGAAGGGCCACCGTCACCCAGCCGTCGTCGTCCGGGGCGTCCGCGTCCGCCAGGGCCTCGCGGGCGGACAGCGAATCGAGGGCGTACGGCAGTCGGCGCACACCGTCGAGGGACAGCCGCACCACGACCCGGGCCCGCAGGATGGACCGCGCGAACTGCTCCGCCCGCTCCTCCCAGAAGGCCGGCAGGTCGAACTCCGGCTCCCGTTCGAAGCGCTCCCCGGCCGTGTCCACCGCCGTGAACCGGTCGATCCGGTACACCCGGAAGGACCCGCCCCCGGCCACCCGTGCGCACAGGTACCAGACGCCCGCCTTCAGCACGAGCCCGTACGGCTCCAGCTCCCGGACGACCTCGTCCTCCCCGCGCCGGTAGCGCGCGGTGATCCGCCGGTCGTCCCACACCGCGTCGGCGACCGCCGGCAGCAGCACGGGCGTCTTCGGCTCCTTGAACCAGTTCGGCGCGTCCAGGTGGAACCGCTGCGCCGCCGTCCTGGACGCGTCCCGCAGGGACGGCAGCAGCGCTGCCGACACCTTCAGCCGGGCGGCCGAGGCGGCGTCCTCGAGACCCATCTCGCGCAGCGCCCCCGGTACCCCGGACAGGAACAGCGCCTCGGCCTCGCCGCGGTGCAGCCCGGTCAGCCGCGTCCGGTACCCGCCGACCAGGCGGTAGCCGCCGGCCCGGCCCCGGTCCGCGTACACCGGCACACCCGCCTCCGACAGCGCCTGCGCGTCCCGCGTCACGGTCCGCTCCGACACCTCCAGCTCACGGGCGAGCTCGGCGGCCGTCATGGAGGGCCGGGACTGGAGCAGCAGCACCATCTTGATGAGCCGGGCAGCGCGCATGCAGCACATGATGCAGCAGGAGGCCCCCGCCGCAGCGGGGGCCTCCTGCTGACAAGCCCTTACAGGCCGTACTTCGCGCGCGCTTCCTTCACGGCCGTCGCCTTGACCTCGCCGCGCCCCGCGAGCTGGGCCAGGGCCGCGACGACGATCGACTCGGCGTCCACGCCGAAGTGGCGGCGGGCCGCCTCGCGGGTGTCCGAGAGGCCGAAGCCGTCGGCGCCCAGGGAGGACCAGTCCTGCTCGACCCACTGCGCGATCTGGTCCGGGACCTGGCGCATGTAGTCGGAGACCGCCAGCACCGGGCCCTCGGCGCCCTGGAGCGCCTGCCGGACGAACGGAATCCGCTCCTCGCCGCGCAGCAGCGCCTCGTCCGCCTCCAGGGCGTCCCGGCGCAGCTCGCTCCAGGACGTCGCCGACCAGACGTCGGCCGCCACGCCCCACTCCTCGGCGAGCAACTGCTGCGCCTTGAGCGCCCAGTGGATCGCCGTACCGGAGCCGAGCAGCTGGATCCGCGGGGCGTTGGCCGGAGGCGTGATGCCCGCCGACTCCGCCGTGTTGAAGCGGTACAGGCCCTTGACGATGCCCTCGTCGATGCCGTCGACGGACGGCTTCGCGGGCTGCGGCAGCGGCTCGTTGTAGACCGTCAGGTAGTAGAAGACGTTCTGGTCCTCACCCGGGGCCGCCTCGCCGTACATCCGGCGCAGGCCCTCCTTGACGATGGCCGCGACCTCGTACGCGAACGCCGGGTCGTACGTCAGCGCCGCCGGGTTCGTCGCGGCGATGACGGGGGAGTGGCCGTCGGCGTGCTGGAGGCCCTCACCCGTCAGCGTCGTACGGCCCGCCGTGGCACCCACGAGGAAGCCGCGGCCGAGCTGGTCGCCGAGCTGCCACATCTGGTCGGCCGTGCGCTGCCAGCCGAACATCGAGTAGAAGATGTAGAACGGGATCATCGTCTCGCCGTGCGTCGCGTACGACGTCGAAGCGGCGATGAAGTCGGCCATCGAACCGGCCTCGGTGATCCCCTCGTTGAGGATCTGGCCGTTCTGGGCCTCCTTGTAGTACATCAGCTGGTCGCGGTCGACCGGCTCGTACGTCTGGCCCTTGGGCGAGTAGATGCCGAGCGACGGGAAGAGGCTCTCCATACCGAAGGTGCGCGCCTCGTCCGGGACGATCGGCACCCAGCGCTTGCCGGTCTCCTTGTCGCGGACCAGGTCCTTCACCAGACGGACGAACGCCATGGTGGTGGCCACGTTCTGCGAGCCGGAGCCCTTGTCGAAGGAGGCGAACGCCTTCTCCGCCGGGGCGGGCAGCGGCGCCACCGGGTGGACGCGGCGGGCCGGGGCCGGACCGCCGAGGGCGGCGCGGCGCTCCTGGAGGTAGCGGACCTCGGGGGAGTCGGTGCCCGGGTGGCCGTAGGGCACGACTCCGTCGACGAAGTCGCTGTCCTTGATCGGCAGGCCGAGCAGGTCGCGCATGTTCTTGAACTCGTCCACCGTCAGCTTCTTCATCTGGTGGTTGGCGTTCTTCGACGCGAAGCCCTCGCCGAGGGTGTGGCCCTTGACCGTCTGGGCCAGGATCACGGTCGGCGCGCCCTCGTGCTCGACGGCCGCCTTGTACGCGGCGTACACCTTGCGCGCCTCGTGCCCACCGCGCGACAGGTGGAAGCACTCGAGGATCTTGTCGTCGCTCAGCAGCTTCGCCATCTCCGCCAGCGCCGGGTCGGCGCCGAAGAAGTCCTGGCGGATGTAGGCGGCGTCGCGCGTCTGGTACGTCTGGATCTGCGCGTCCGGTACCTGGCGCAGACGGCGTACGAGCGCGCCCGTGGTGTCGAGCTGGAACAGCTCGTCCCAGGCCGTGCCCCACAGCGTCTTGATGACGTTCCAGCCGGCGCCGCGGAACTGGGCCTCCAGCTCCTGCACGATCTTGAAGTTGGCGCGGACCGGGCCGTCGAGGCGCTGGAGGTTGCAGTTGATGACGAACGTGAGGTTGTCCAGCTCCTCACGGGCCGCCAGCGCGAGGGCCGCCGTCGACTCGGGCTCGTCCATCTCGCCGTCGCCGAGGAACGCCCACACGTGCGAGGCGGAGGTGTCCTTGATGCCGCGGTTGGTGAGGTAGCGGTTGAAGCGCGCCTGGTAGATGGCGGAGAGCGGGCCCAGACCCATGGAGACGGTCGGGAACTCCCACAGCCAGGGCAGCCGGCGCGGGTGCGGGTAGGAGGGCAGGCCGTTGCCGCCCGACTCGCGGCGGAAGTTGTCGAGCTGCTCCTCGTTCAGACGGCCGTCGAGGAACGCGCGGGCGTAGATGCCGGGGGAGGCGTGGCCCTGGATGTAGAGCTGGTCGCCGGATCCGTCGGCCTCTTTGCCTTTGAAGAAGTGGTTGAAGCCGGTCTCGTACAGCCAGGCGGCGGAGGCGAAGGTGGCGATGTGGCCGCCGACGCCGTACTTGCTGCCGCGAGTGACCATCGCGGCCGCGTTCCAGCGGTTCCACGCGGTGATCCGCTGCTCCATCGCCTCGTCACCGGGCACGGCCGGCTCGGCGGCGGTGGGGATGGAGTTGACGTAGTCGGTCTCGAGGAGCTTCGGCAGCGCGATGCCGGCGCCCTCGGCGCGCTCCAGCGTGCGCCGCATCAGATACGCGGCACGGTGCGGCCCGGCAGCCGTGGCGACCGCGTCCAGGGAGGCCTGCCATTCGGCGGTCTCCTCCGGGTCCCGGTCCGGGAGCTGGTCGAGCTCGCTCGGCTGGATGGCGTTGGGGTCGGTCATGTCGCCGCCTTCCTCAGTCGAAGGGGGTTCCCTCATCGGTAAGGGTTCGGGGGTGCCCTTTGTCTTTGGCAGGACAGGGCTGGGGCTCGGGTGGCAAGCCCGTCGGCGACTGTAACTCGCTGATCGATGATCGATCAAAGGGTTGAGGGGCAAAACCTCTTGATCACGAGAAAGTAGGCACGCGGTGCCTCCGACGGTGGCACGCGGTGACGGCCCTTCGTGGGGTTTTCGCAGGTCGGAGGCGATTGAGCGGGGGTGCGCTCGGGTGTCACGCCCGGGGCGCGCAGCCCAGGACGTGCGCCTTCACGAGTTCCGCGATGCGGGGGTCGCGGCGCTTGAAGGCGGCGACCAGCTCCTCGTGCTCCTCGGCGTACGACTGCTGCTGGGTGCCCAGCCAGCGGATCGAGAGGGCCGTGAACACCTCGATGCCGAGGCCTTCCCAGGTGTGCAGCAGGACGGAGTTGCCGGCCGCACGGACCAGTTCGCGGTGGAAGGCGACGGTGTGGCGGACCTGGGCCGTGCCGTCGGACATGCGGTCGGCCTCGTACAGGGCGGTGACGTGGGGTTCCAGGGCCGAGCAGTCCTCCGACAGGCTCTGGGCCGCCAGTTCCGCCGCGATGGCCTCCAGGCCGGCCCGGACCGGGTAGCTCTCCTCCAGGTCGGCGGCGCTCAGGTTCCTTACACGGACGCCCTTGTTCGGAGCGGACTCGATCAGACGCAGGGACTCCAGTTCGCGCAGGGCCTCCCGGACCGGGGTCTGGCTGACTTCCAGTTCGGTCGCGATCCGGCGCTCCACGATCCGCTCACCCGGCTGCCAGCGTCCGCTGATGATCCCCTCCAGGATGTGCTCGCGGATCTGCTCGCGCAGCGAGTGGATGACGGGCGCGGTCATGAAGGCTCCTTATGCGGGATTGACGTTTAGACAATACGGCGGGTTCGCTCCGCGGGTGGGGTGGGTGACGGCGCTTTGGTGCAGGTGAGACGAGGCTTACACGGGGGGTGCCCGCTTGTCGTTCGGCTGACGGTCGTGTGTGGCTCGTCGCGCCCACGCGGCGGAGCCGCACATCGATACAGCTCCGCGTCCCCCGACGAAAAGCCGGTGCCCCCGCCCGGAGATATCCGAGCGGGGGCACCGTACAGCCGTTCCGGCGTTGGAGATCAGAGGCCGAGCTCGACCTCGAACTCGCCCGCCTCCAGGATGGCCTTGACCGCCGTCAGGTAACGGGCGGCGTCGGCGCCGTCCACCAGGCGGTGGTCGTAGGACAGGGTCAGGTACGTCATGTCGCGGACGCCGATGGCCGTGCCCTCCTCCGTCTCGATGACGGCGGGGCGCTTGACCGTGGCGCCGATGCCGAGGATCGCGACCTGGCCCGGCGGCACGATGATCGTGTCGAAGAGCGCGCCGCGCGACCCGGTGTTGCTGATGGTGAAGGTCGCGCCGGACAGCTCGTCCGGGGTGATCTTGTTGGCGCGGACCTTGCCCGCCAGCTCGGCCGTGGCCTTGGCGATACCGGCGAGGTTGAGGTCACCGGCGTTCTTGATGACCGGGGTCATCAGGCCCTTCTCGGAGTCCACCGCGATACCGATGTTCTCGGTGTCGAAGTAGGTGATCGTCCCCTCGGCCTCGTTGATCTTGGCGTTGATGGCCGGGTGGGCCTTCAGCGCCTGGGCCGCGGCCTTGACGAAGAACGGCATCGGGGAGAGCTTGACGCCCTCGCGGGCGGCGAAGGAGTCCTTCGCCCGGCCGCGCAGCTTCATCAGACGGGTGACGTCGACCTCGACGACCGAGGACAGCTGGGCCTGCTCGTGCAGGGCCTTGACCATGTTGTCGCCGATGACCTTGCGGATCCGCGGCATCTTGATGGTCTGGCCGCGCAGCGGGGACGCCTCCAGGGCCGGGGCCTTCTTGGCGGCGGCCGGAGCGGCCGCGGCCGGAGCCGGGGCAGCGGCGGCGGCCTTGGCGGCCTCGGCGGCGGCCATGACGTCCTGCTTGCGGATACGGCCGCCGACGCCGGTGCCCTTGACGGTGGACAGGTCGACGCCGTGCTCGGCGGCGAGCTTGCGCACCAGCGGGGTGACGTAGGCGCCGTCGTCGGCCGGCTGGGCGGCGGCCGGAGCAGCCGGAGCCGGGGTGACGGGGGCCGGGGCGGGCGCCGGAGCGGACGGCGTCGGCTCGGGAGCCGGCGTGGTCTGCTGCTGCGGGGCCGGGGCCGTGGGCGCCTGCGGAGCCGGAGCGGCCGGGGCGGCCGGGGCGGGCGCCGGGGCGGGCTCGGGCTGGGCCGGGGCCTCCTGCGCCGGGGCGGCGGCCGGAGCGGCACCCGCCTCGCCGATGACGGCGAGCTTGGCGCCGACCTCGGCGGTCTCGTCCTCGCCGACCACGATCTCCAGCAGCGTGCCCGAGGTGGGCGCCGGGATCTCGGTGTCGACCTTGTCGGTGGAGACCTCGAGCAGCGGCTCGTCGGCCTCGACGCTGTCACCGACCGACTTCAGCCAGCGGGTGACGGTGCCCTCGGTGACGGACTCGCCGAGCGCGGGCAGGACCACGTCCGTGCCCTCGGCGGAGCCGCCGCCGGCGGCGGCGTCGGCGGTGGGAGCGGGCGCCGGGGCGGCCTGCTCGGTGGACGGGGCGGCCGGGGCCGGCTCGGGAGCGGGCTCGGCGACCTGCTCCGCCTCGGGGGCCGGGGCGGCGGCGGGCGCGCCGCTGCCGTCGTCGATCAGGGCCAGCTCGGCGCCGACCTCGACCGTCTCGTCCTCGGCGACCTTGATGGAGGACAGCACGCCGGAGGCGGGGGAGGGGATCTCGGTGTCGACCTTGTCGGTGGAGACCTCGAGCAGCGGCTCGTCGGCCTCGACGCGCTCACCCTCGGCCTTCAGCCAACGGGTGACAGTGCCCTCGGTGACGCTCTCGCCGAGCGCCGGAAGGGTTACGGAAACCGCCATGGTTTCGGTTGCTCCTTACGGAAAGTGCGGAAGTCTGTGTCGTCGCGTTCGTCGACCGAGGGGTCAGTCGTGCGCGTGGAGCGGCTTGCCGGCCAGGGCCAGGTGGGCCTCGCCGAGCGCCTCGCTCTGCGTCGGGTGGGCGTGGATGAGCTGCGCGACCTCGGCGGGCAGCGCCTCCCAGTTGTAGATCAGCTGGGCTTCGCCGACCTGCTCGCCCATGCGGTCGCCGACCATGTGGACGCCGACGACGGCACCGTCCTTGACCTGGACGAGCTTGATCTCGCCCGCGGTGCCGAGGATCTTGCTCCTGCCGTTGCCCGCGAGGTTGTACTTCAGAGCGACGACCTTGTCCGCGCCGTAGATCTCCTTGGCCTTGGCCTCGGTGATACCGACGGAGGCGACCTCCGGGTGGCAGTACGTCACCCGCGGGACACCGTCGTAGTCGATCGGAACGGTCTTCAGACCGGCCAGGCGCTCCGCCACCAGGATGCCCTCGGCGAAGCCGACGTGCGCGAGCTGGAGGGTGGGGACGAGGTCGCCGACGGCGGAGATGGTCGGCACGTTGGTGCGCATGTACTCGTCGACCAGGACGTAGCCGCGGTCCATGGCGACGCCGGCCTCCTCGTAGCCCAGGCCCTGCGAGACCGGGCCGCGCCCGATGGCGACGAGCAGGATCTCGGCCTCGAACTCCTTGCCGTCGGCGAGGGTGACCTTGACACCGTCCTGGGTGTACTCGGCCTTCTCGAAGAAGGTGCCCAGGTTGAACTTGATGCCGCGCTTGCGGAAGGCGCGCTCCAGCAGCTTGGAGGAGTTCTCGTCCTCGACCGGGACGAGGTGCTTCAGGCCCTCGACGATGGTGACGTCGGTGCCGAAGGACTTCCACGCGGAGGCGAACTCGACGCCGATGACACCGCCGCCCAGGATGATCGCGGACTTCGGCACGCGGTCCAGGACGAGGGCGTGGTCCGAGGAGATGATCCGGTCGCCGTCGATGTCCAGACCCGGCAGCGACTTCGGCACGGAGCCGGTCGCGAGGAGCACGTGGCGGCCCTGGACGCGCCGGCCGTTCACGTCGACGGAGGTCGGGGAGGACAGTCGTCCCTCACCCTCGATGTAGGTCACCTTGCGGGAGGCCACGAGCCCCTGGAGCCCCTTGTAGAGGCCGGCGACCACGCCGTCCTTGTACTTGTGGACGCCGGCGATGTCGATGCCCTCGAGGGTGGCCTTCACACCGAACTGCTCGCTCTCGCGGGCCTGGTCGGCGATCTCACCCGCGTGCAGCAGGGCCTTGGTGGGGATGCATCCTCGGTGCAGGCAGGTGCCGCCGACCTTGTCCTTCTCGATCAGGGCGACGTCCAGGCCCAGCTGCGCCCCGCGCAGGGCCGCGGCGTAACCACCGCTGCCACCGCCGAGGATCACTAGGTCGAAAACGGTGCTGGCGTCGTTCGCCACGTCACGTCCTCCATGCATGTGCGCCGTACGCCGGTCTTCACTGACCGGCAGGCGGCTGGTGTCCGGCCGCTCGTTCTTCGGCCCTTCGGTGGGGCCCTGTCCTGCCGAGCCCCATCTTCGCACTTGTCAGCACAGAAGGAGACGCCGGGCTGCTGTGTGAGACGCCCCACGTTCAGATGAGAGACGCCCCTGAAGGGCAGCGCCCCCTTCAGGGGGGCGGGGAACTGCGCGAACAGCCCCACGCCCCCGCACTCGCCACACAACGGCGAGACCGAGCTCTCAGGCGGAACTCAGCCCAGATCACCCGCAGCCGTCAGCTCCGCCAGCCGCACCAGCGTCCGCACGCCACTGCCCGTGCCGCCCTTCGGCGTGTACCCGAACGGCCCGCCCTCATTGAAGGCCGGCCCGGCGATGTCGAGGTGCGCCCAGGTGATGCCCTCGCCCACGAACTCGCGCAGGAACAGCCCGGCGACCAGTCCGCCGCCCATCCGCTCACCCATGTTCGCGATGTCGGCCGTGGGCGAGTCCATCCCCTTGCGCAGGTGCTCCGGCATCGGCATCGGCCACGCCGGCTCCCCGACCTCCTCCGCCGCCTCGAACAGCGCCGTACGGAAGGCGTCGTCGTTGCCCATGATCCCGAACGTCCGGTTCCCCAGCGCCAGCACCATCGCCCCGGTCAGCGTCGCGACGTCCACGATCGCGTCCGGCTTCTCCTGCGACGCCGCCCACAGGGCATCGGCCAGCACCAGCCGGCCCTCCGCGTCGGTGTTGAGCACCTCCACCGTCTTGCCGCTGTACATCCGCAGCACGTCACCCGGACGGGTCGCGGAACCGGAGGGCATGTTCTCGGCCAGGGCCAGCCAGCCGGTGACGTTGACCTCCAGGCCGAGGCGCGCGGCGGCGACGACCGCGGCGAACACGGCGGCCGCGCCGCTCATGTCGCACTTCATCGTCTCGTTGTGACCGGCCGGCTTCAGCGAGATGCCGCCCGAGTCGTACGTGATGCCCTTGCCGACGAAGGCGAGGTGCTTCTTCGCCTTGGAGGAGCTGTACGACAGCTTCACCAGGCGCGGTCCCGCCGCCGAGCCGGCCCCGACGCCGAGGATGCCGCCGTAGCCGCCCTTCTCCAGGGCCTTCACGTCGAGCACCTGCACCTTGATGCCGTGCTCCTTGGCCGCGGCCTGGGCGATCGCGGCGAACGACTCGGGGTTCAGGTCGTTCGGCGGGGTGTTGACCAGGTCGCGGGCGCGGTTGAGTTCCTCGGACACGGCGACGGCACGCTCGACGGCGGCCTTGTACGCCTTGTCGCGGGGCTTGCCGCCGAGCAGGACGGCCTCGGCGAGGGGGGCCTTGCCGTTCTTCGCCTTGGGATCCTTGCCGTTGTCCTTGTAGGCGTCGAAGGAGTACGCCCCGAGCAGCGCGCCCTCCCCGACCGCGGCGGCGTCGGCGGCGTCGGTCAGCGGGAGGGCGAAGGCGGCCTTCTTGGACCCGGTCAGGGAGCGGGCGGCGACGCCGGCGGCCTTGCGCAGGGCCTCGGAGTCGTAGGCGGCGTCCTTCTCGGGCACCGGGCCCAGGCCCACCGCCAGCACGAGCGGTGCCTTGAAGCCGGACGGTGCCGGCAGTTTCGTCACCTCGCCCTCGGCACCGGAGGCGCCGAGGGTCTCCAGAACGCCGGCGAGCCTGCCGTCGTACGCCTTGTCCACGGCCTCGGCGCCCGGCGCGACGACCGGCCCCTTGGCACCCTTGGCGACACCGATCACGATGGCGTCGGCCCGCAGACCGGGCGCCGCGGCGGTGCTGAGAGTGAGAGCAGTCACGGTGGTGAAATCTCGCTTCCGATGTGAAGTTGCGGTGGTCGAACGGTGTGGGTCGACCGGGCCCGACAGCCGACCCTATTGCGACCTCAGGGTTCGGATATCACGGGGCCTTCCCCGGTGCGGCGAACACTCGACGACGAGACTACGCGCGTGGTCGTGTTCGCTCATTCCTGCGGGCGTTCACCTGACGGTGGCGTAGTGGCCATTTCTTGATCCTCCATGTCGGTGAACTGAGTCACACTCGTCGGGATCCGGTGAGCGCCCTGCTCGCCGCTTTGCATGATTTCCACGGATCCTCCTCTGTTCGACCGCAAGGGGATCTCTGGGATCTCAGGGGGAGGAACCATGGCGCAGCGTGCGCGCAGGTGGAGAAACACGGCCGCCGCGGTGACGGCGGCGGGCATGATCACGGCCGGGGCGGTGGCGCCGGGGGCGGCGACCGCGGAGGAACCACGCATCGATCTGAAGGTGCTCGTGGTGGACAACGGCGACAGCCCCGTCCGGGCCGTCACCGCCCGGCTGAAGAGCACGGGCGTCCCGTACACGACCATCGACCTGAACGACGCGGACCGTCCGGAGATCACCGAGTCGTTCCTGAGCGACACGGTGAACGGCCGCCCCCGCGCCAAGTACCAGGGCGTCGTCCTGCCGAACGAATCCCCGTTCGGCGCGGGCTCCGCCGAGCAGACCGCCCTGGAGACCTACGAGCGGACGTACGGCATCCCGCAGGTCGACGCCTACACCTGGGCGCATCCGGAGGTCGGCCTCGACTACACCAGCGAAGGTGGCTGGGCGGGCACTCTTGACGGACGCGAGGCATCCGTCACGGCGGCCGGGAAGGCAGGCTGGTTCGGCTACCTCGACGGCGCGTTCCGGTTCGAGGACAACTCGGCGTCCGTCCAGGAGAGTTACGGCTACGTGGCCCGGCCCCGCGCCGGCTTCACCAGCTACGTCGACATCCCCGTGCCCGGCGGCACCGGCCGTGGCAGCCTCGTCGGCGAGTACGCCCACGACGGCCGCCGCGAACTCGTCGTGACCTTCGCCTACAACGGCAACCAGCAGCAGTTCCGGCTGCTGGCCCGGGGCATCGTCGAGTGGCTCACCCAGGGCGTGCACCTGGGCCAGGCCCGCAACTCCTTCGCCGTGCACATCGACGACGTGTTCGCCCCGGACAGCCGCTGGGACACCGAGCGCGACTGCACCCCGGGCGACTTCGACTGCGCGGGCGGCGACGGCGAGGGCACCACGCCGATCCGCATGGCCGCGGACGACGCCGCCTACGCCGCCCAGTGGCAGCGCGAGCACGGCTTCACCATGGACATGGTCTACAACGCCGGCTCCGGCGAGGAGTGGAAGACCGAGCACGGCGGCGCCGACGCGCTCACCGACCGGCTGCTCGCCGACAAGGCGCAGTACCGCTGGGTCAACCACACCTACACGCACCCCTTCCTCGGCTGCGAGCAGGACACCTCCAGCGTGCCGTGGAGCTGCGCCAAGAACGCCGACGGCTCGACCAAGTACATGAGCCGCGCCGAGATCGCCGCCCAGATCCGCGACAACCACGACTGGGCCGTGAACAAGGGTCTTCCCGTCGACCGCGCGGAACTGGTCACCGGTGAGCACTCGGGCCTGAAGACGCTGCCCCAGCAGCCCGCCGACAACCCGAACCTGGCCGGCGCGCTCGCCGACACCGGCGTCAAGTGGATCGCCTCGGACAACTCCCGCGAGCCCGAGCAGCGCGCGATCGGCAACGCACTGACCGTCCCGCGCCACCCGATGAACGTGTACTACAACGTGGGCACGGCGGCCGAGATGGCCGACGAGTACAACTGGGTCTACACCTCGCGGGCCGACGGCGGCAGCGGCGTCTGCGAGGACAACCCCACCTCGACCTGCCTCGACGAGCCGCTCGACCCCACCACCGGCTACGCCGAGCACATCGTCCCGCAGGAGGCGCGCACCGCCCTCGGACACGTCCTCGCCGGCGACCCCCGGCCGCACTACGCGCACCAGTCCAACCTGGCCGAGGACCGGCTGCTCTACCCGGTCATGGAGAAGGTGCTGGACGACTACCGGGCCCTCTTCGCCGACAACACCCCACTGGAGAACCCGCGGCACAGCGCCATCGGCACCGAGGTGCAGCGCCGCGCCGCCTGGCAGACCGCCCTGGCGAACGGGCGCGTGACGGCGTACCGGATCGGCACCACCGTCACCGTCACCGCACCGTCGGGCACCCGGATCCCGGTGACCGCGCCGGAGGGCACGCAGAAGCAACTGCTGCTGGGCACCAGCGCGTTCGGCACCCCGTACGCGGGATCCCGCTCGGCCTGGACGACCCCGGCAGCACTCCAGTCGGCTCTCACGCTGAAGTTGCCCTAGAGCCATTCAGGGGCGCGGGGAAGTGCGCGACCAACCACACGGAGCCCGCAGTCGGCACCCTGGCAGCAGTTCCCCGCACACCATCCGCGACACAGGGGGAAACACGCATGAGGCGAACAGGCCGTCATGTCACCATGCTCACGGAAGGCACCTACCCGCACGTCCACGGCGGCGTCAGCACCTGGTGCGACCAGCTCGTCAAGGGCATGCCCGAGGTCGACTTCCACATCGTCTCGCTCACCGGCAGCGGCCGCGAACCTGTCACCTGGGAACTGCCGCCCAACGTCTACGCGCACACCTCGGTCCCCACCTGGGGCCCGCGCCCCGGCCGCAGAAGGCCCCCGTACGGCAGGGCCCGTAGCCGCTTCACCGAGACCTACGAGCGTTTCCTGCTCTCCTTCCTCGACCCCGGCTCGCACGCCGACTTCGGCGAGTCCCTGAACGAACTGGCCGAACTCGCCCGGGACGGACGCCTGTCGGCGGCCCTGCGCACCGAGTCGGCGCTGCGGTCGCTGATGTGGATCTGGGCGATGCCGCATCTGCCGACGGCCGCCGCCCGCCCCACCGTGCACGACGCGCTGACCGCTACCGACCTGCTGGAACACGCCCTGCGCCCGCTCGGCGTCCGCATCCCCGAGGGGTCCGTCGCGCATGCTGTCAGCAGCGGCCTCGCGACCCTGCCCGCGCTCGCCGCCCGCCACCTGGACGGCGTGCCGTTCCTGCTCACCGAGCACGGCATCTACCTGCGCGAGCGCTACCTCGGCTACCGCCGTGACGCCCAGCGCTGGCCCGTGAAGGCGTTCATGCTGGGCTTCTACCGCGAGCTGAACTCCTACGGCTACCGCGCCGCCGACCTGATCACGCCGTGCAACCAGTACAACCGCCGCTGGGAGGAACGCGGCGGCGCCGACGCCGACAAGATCCGCACCGTCTACAACGGCGTCGACCCGGCCGCCTTCCCGCACGCCGGTCCCGAGCCCGAGGTCCCCACCCTCTCCTGGTGCGGCCGGATCGACCCCATCAAGGACCTGGAGACCCTGATCCACGCCTACGCGATGGTGCGCGCCGAGATGCCGGCGGCCCGGCTCAGGCTGTTCGGCCCGGTCCCGCCCGGCGGCGAGGCCTACCGCACCCGCCTTGAGAAGCTCGCCGCCGAACTGGGCGTCACCGACGGCCTGACCTTCGAGGGCCGTATCACCGAGGTCTGGCGCGCGTACGCGGCCGGGCACCTCGTCATGCTGTCGTCGGTCTCCGAGGGCTTCCCGTTCTCCATCATCGAGGCCATGTCGTGCGGCCGTACGACCGTGTCGACGGACGTCGGGGGAGTGCGCGAGGCCGTCGGCGACACCGGCCTCGTGGTGCCTCCGCGCGAGCCGGAGAAGATGGCCGCCGCCGCGCTGACCCTGCTCAAGGACGACGAGCGGCGCCTGGAACTCGGCCAGTTGTCGCGCCAGCGCGTCATCGACCGGTTCACGCTGCGCCGCTCGGTGGACGCCTTCCGCACCATCTACAAGGAACTCGCGGGCGAGGGCGAGGTGTACGAGCCGACGCTGGAGACCGTCGCCGACTGGACCCTGGAACTGCGCGACCCCTGGTACGCGGCCGTGGCGACGGACGGGGCCGGCTGGTGAGCGGAAGCGTCTGGCTGCCCCCGGGCTCCCGCCCGGACACCCTCCCGGGCATCCCCCGGCAGCGCACCCTCAGCTGGGCCGAGCCCGACCCGGTCGACGAACTCGCCGCCCGCCTGGAGGACTTCGTAGCCGCGGCCGTGCACCCGGACGAGATAGCCGCCCTGCTGGAGTCCGACGGCCTCTCCGACGACCAGATACGCGAACGGTACGGCGTGAAGAACTCCTTCGCGCTCGCCGAAACCCTCTACGAACGCGTCGAGCGCCGCTACCCCGAGCCCGACGGCCCGGTCCACGACCCGTGGCGGATCGGCCTGCTCGGCTGCCTGCTGCGCGGCGTCGTCTTCGCCCTGCCCGGCCTCGCCTACGTCCTCGGCGCGCCCCTGTTCACGGGCCCCGGCGACTTCGGCCTCCCCGCGGGCACGGTCCCGCTTCTGGCCGGCGCTCTGTGCGGCTGGGCTTGGAACCAGGGCCTTGCCCACCGGGCGTACGCCTGGCTGGGTCTGGGCGACCGGACGGCCGCCCGGCGATCCCTGCTGCTCGGCGCTCCGGCCGGCGCGCTGCTCGGCTCGCTGGTCGCCCTGGCGTTCGCGGGCGGCGCCGCCCCGGCCGTGGTCGCCTTCGCCGCCGGGCAGTCCTGCTATCTGGCGGCGGCGACCGTGCTGCTGGTGCTGGGCCGCGAACGGTTCCTGCTGGCCGCGCTCGCGCCGATGGCGATGGGCGCGGTCCTGTCCCTGGTCGACCCGCTGCCCGAGGCCGCGAGCCTGGCCCTGCTGCTGGGTTCCCTGGCGGTGGTCGCGGCCCTCGCCGTCCGCGAAGTGGCACCCGCCCTCAAGGAACCGGGCGAGGGCGGCTGGACCGCCGGCCTCGTCGCCCTGCTGCCCTTCGGCGGGTTCGGCGCCGCCCCCGCACACCGGCGCCCCGCCGGACCCCGGCTCACGGGCTCCCTGCCGTACGCCCTGTTCGGGCTCGCCACCGGCGTCCTCGTGCTGTACGCGGCGCTCGGCGACGTCCTCGCCGGCGAGGACCACAGCGCGGTCGCCGCGCCCGCCGCCGTAGCGCTCACCCTCAGCATGGGCCCCGCCGAGTGGCTGCTGTACCGCTTCCGCAGCGACAGCCTCGCCGGACTGCGCTCCAGCAGCACCGCCCGGGACTTCTGGCGGACCACGGTCCTGACAGTCGTCCAGTGCCTGGCCGCCTATCTCGCCGCGCTGCTCGCGCTGAGTCTCACCGCCTCCCTCCTGTGGCCGCACTCCCCGGTCCCGGGCGGCGTCCGGCTCGCCGGGCTGCTCCTGCTGGGCGTGGTCCTCTGGACGGGTCTGCTGCTCCAGTCGTTCGGCGCGGTGACCGGCGCGACGGCGGTGTGCTGCGCCGCGGCACTCGTCCAGACCCTGCTGATCACCACCCGCACCGGCGACCCGCACACGGCGGGCCTGGCCGTGTACGGCGCGGCGGCCGTCGTCCAGGCCGTCCTGGTGTGCGCGCTGCTGGGGAGGGCAACCGCCCACCGATGAGCACTCTCCTGGTCCCGTACTACGAGCACCCGTCCGCCCGCCCCGCCGAATGGGAGGCGATCGTGGCGGCCGCGCCCCGCCTCTACGGGGTCGTCCTCAACCCGGCCAGCGGCCCCGGCGACCGCCCCGACGCGGCCTTCGCCGAGGTCGCCGGCCGGCTGCGGGCGGCGGGCGTCCGGGTCCTCGGGTACGCCGACACCGACTACGGCCGCCGCGCCGCCACCGACGTCGTCAGCGACCTCACCCGGCACCGCGACTGGTACGGCACCGACGGCGCCTTCCTCGACCAGGTCCCCTCCGGGCCCGAGCAGTTCGAGCACTACCAGAGGCTGGCGGTGGCCGCCTGGGGCGTCGGCTGCGGCACCCTCGTCCTCAACCACGGCACGGCACCGCACCCCTGCTACGCCCGTATCGCCGACGTCCTCGTCACCTTCGAGGGCACCTGGGACTCCTACCGGGCCCTGCCTCCCCAACCCCGGCCGGACGGCGGCGGGGTGCGACTGTGCCACCTGGTGTACGGCGTGCCACCCGGCGCCGACCCCGAGGGCCTGGCGCGGGAGCGGGGCGCGACGGTGCACTGCGCGGTGCCCGGCACCGGAGATCATCCTTGGGGCACACTGCCGTACACCCTGCACAACCCGGAGAACGCCCCGTGAGACGCCCCCTGCTCGCCGCCCTGCTCGTCCTGCTGCTCGCGGGCTGCGCCCAGGGCCCCGACGACAAGCCCGGCCCCCGCTGGCAGCCCCGCCCCGGCACCGCCTGGCAGTGGCAGCTCAGCGGGCGTCTGGACACCTCCGTCGACGTGCCGGTCTACGACATCGACGGCTTCGACCACTCCGAGGCCACCGTCGCCCGGCTGCACCGCGAGGGCCGCAAGGTCATCTGCTATCTGTCCACGGGCGCCTGGGAGGAGTTCCGCCCGGACGCGGAGAAGTTCCCGAAGCCGGTCCTCGGCCGGGGCAACGGCTGGGAGGGCGAACGCTGGCTCGACATCCGCCGCACCGACGTCCTGGAGCCGCTCATGGCGGCCCGCATGGACATGTGCCGCGACAAGGGCTTCGACGCGGTGGAGCCCGACAACATGGACGGCTACCGCAACGACACGGGCTTCCCGCTGACCGCCGCCGACCAGCTCCGCTACAACCGCCTCATCGCCCGCCTGGCCCATGACCGGGGCCTGGCCGTCGGTCTGAAGAACGACCTGGACCAGATCCCGGAATTGGTCGGGGACTTCGACTTCGCGGTCAACGAACAGTGCGCCCAGTACGGCGAGTGCGGGGCGCTGAAGCCGTTCGTCGAGGCGGGCAAGGCCGTCTTCCACGTCGAGTACGAGGTGCCCACCGGCCGCTTCTGCGCCGAATCCCGCCGCCTACGCTTGAGTTCACTACTCAAGAAGCACGAACTAGGGGCGTGGCGACGGGCGTGCTGAGCCCGAGCCCGGTCACCTCCGTGCCCGCCACCCGGTCGGCGAGGGACCGGCGGCCGGGGGAGAGGACCGGCAGCGCGTTCAGCAGGAACAGCACCACCGCGACCGCCCACACCAGCACCGACAGCACGGCCTGGCCCTCGACCAGCAGCACACAGGCCACCGCGTACATGGCGACGTCCGCCGCAGTGGTGACGGCGGCCCGCAGCGCCGCCCGGCGCGGCAGCCGCGGCGTGACCTTCAGCCCGGCCAGGCCCTTGCCGATCGTCCGCCCGGCCAGGGCCAGACACACCCACTGGTAGAGGAACACCGTCAGGACCAGCAGCCCGAAGGCCTGCTCGACGTACAGCACCGACTTGTCCCACAGCCTCAGCCCCAGGTCCTGGGAGGCGTCGAGCACGTCGCCGCGCGACATCAGCAGTTCGAGTCCGCTGCGGGTGGCGAGCTCGGGCACATCGGTGACGAGCGCGGAGACCCGGTGGAAGGTGAGCACGGCGAGCGCCGAGGCCAGCGCCACCACCAGTGCGAAGTCGACGGACCAGGCCACGGCACGGCGCAGTTTCGGCATGAACATCCCCCGATCAGCTGTGTGTTCGAGGCAGGAAGCTAGCGGCTGGGCGGCCCGGGCAGGAGGGGAACGAGGAGATCGTTTCAGCCCAGTGACAGAGCGACCAGCGCCGTGGTCGCCGCCGTCTCGGCGAGGCCGCCGAACACGTCCCCGGTGATCCCGCCGAAGCGGCGCGTGCAGTGCCGCAGGAGCGCCTCGGCGGCGGCCAGGGAGAGCAGGACCGCGAGCGCGGTGCGGGCGACGTCGTACGGCCCGAAGACGGCGGCGACCGCCGCCGCCACGCCGGTGACGGCGACGCCGGCGAGCAGCGCCCCGCGGACCGGCACCACACCCGCGACCGCCGCCCCCAGCCCCTCCGGCCGTGCCGCCGGCACCCCGGCCCGGGCCGCGAGGGTCAGGGCCAGCCGGGCGACCGTCGCGGAGACGACGGCGGCGCACGCGCCCCGGGCCCAGGAGGCGTCGTAGGCCTGGGTGAGCGCGGCGACCTGCGCGAGCAGGGCGAGGACGAGGGTGATGACCCCGAACGGCCCGATGTCCGACTGCTTCATGATCCGCAGGGCGTCCTCGGCCGGCTTCCCGCTGCCCAGCCCGTCGGCGGTGTCCGCGAGTCCGTCGAGGTGCAGTCCCCGGGTCAGGGCGGCGGGGACGGCGACGGTGGCCACGGCGGCGAGCGGCCCGCCCGCACCGAGGAACAGCAGCACCAGCCCGACGGCGGCGGCAGCCGTACCGACCGCGAGCCCGGCCAGTGGAGCGCACAGCATGCCGCCGCGCGCGGCCTCCCGGTCCCACCGGGTCACCCGGACCGGGAACACCGTGAGGGTGCCGAAGGCGAAGCGGAGAGCGTCGAGGGGCGGGGTTCTGGGCACCGGCGCAGGCTACCGGCCGGTCAGAAGAGCGGATGCGGCGGCCGAGGATAAAGTTCACATATGGGATGGCTGGAGCGGAACATCATCGAACCCGGCAAGCTGCCACTGCTCCTCGCCCTCGTCTCCTTCGTGCTGACCTTCGTGATCACCCGGGGCATCACCCGCCTCATCCGGGCGGGCAAGGGTCCTTTCCGCAACGTCAGCGGCAGCGGCGGCGTCCACATCCACCACGTGGTCCCCGGCGTCATCCTGACGATCATCGGCGGCTTCGGCGCGGTGGCCGGCGGCCGGCACGGCTTCGGCTCGGCACTGAGCGCGGTGGTCTTCGGCATCGGCGCGGGTCTCGTTCTCGACGAGTTCGCCCTGGTCCTGCACCTGGCCGATGTCTACTGGACCGAGGCCGGCCGCAAGAGCGTCGAGATGGTCGTCCTCACCGCCTCCCTCGTCGGACTGCTCCTGATCGGTTTCTCGCCCCTGGGCGTCGACGACCTCTCGGACGACCAGGAGCAGAACCGCGCCACCGTGATCGCGAACGTCGTCGGAAACTTCGTGTTCGCCCTCATCGCCCTGTTCAAGGGCAAGACCCGCCTCGCGGTCTTCGGCGTGATCGTCCCCGTCATCGCCCTGATCGGTGCCGTACGGCTGGCCCGCCCCGGCTCCTCCTGGGCCAAGCGCTTCTACCGGCGCCGCCCACGCGCCCGCGCCAAGTCCACCCTGCGGGCCTACCACCACGACCGCCGCTGGCTGGGCCCCCGGCGCGCGTTCCAGGACTGGATCGGCGGCGCGCCCGACCCCGAGCCGGCCCGGTCCCTCGAACACCGCTGACGCGCCACTGACGCACCGCGCCGACCGCGCACACGACCAGTACGGCCGCGATCGCCGCCAGATGCTCCTTGCCCGCGAGGTTCTCCTTCAGGGCGACCTCGGCCGCCATCGCCACGATCACCGCCCCGGCCGTGAGGTACGCGCGGTAGCGCCATCCCAGATAGACGGCCAGTCCCACCACGGCCGCCGACGGCCCGGTGTCCACGACCCGCGCGTCCGAGGCGGGCAGGCCCAGCGGGACGTCCTGGCCCAGCCAGACGCCCAGGCGGGCGTACAGCGTGCCCGCGAGCGTCGCGAGGTACGCCATGAGCAGTGTCCGTCGCCGGCCCAGGCAGAGCTCCGCGATGCCGAACACCAGCAGGATTTGCGCCAGCGCGCCCCACACCGGCAGGTCGAGCGCGGGCACGAACAGCGACAGCGGCGTCCGCACGAGCGCGAGCCACAGCGGGTCCTCGGCCCGTACCGCCCCGATGTCCTGCACGAACCGGTAGCCCCACGGCTGGTTGTGCGCGAAGTGCAGCACGGCCGTGAGGCACACGGCCGCGACCGCCATCGGCGCGGCCCGCAGGCGCCGCTGCCGCAGCGGCCCGCGCACGTCCGCGTACAGCGGCCCCCATTCGGCGCGGGCCCAGCGGGCGAGCGTGGTCATCGGGTCGTCCTCGTCCGGATCTCGGTACGCCAGCGGGGTGCGCGGTGTCCGTGGCTCAGTGAAACCGACACCACACGCGAAGACCGACCGGAACGGGACGAAGTTGAGCCGGGTGTGCGTGACCTGGATCTCCAGGAACGCTACTGCTCGGTGGGAACCTCGGAGCCCTCGGCGGCATCGGAGACCTCGGACGCCTCGGATGTCTCCGGCTCCTCGGACTCCTTCGCCTTCTCGGGCAGCTCCGCCGCCAGCGCGGCCGCGGCCTGCACCAGGGGGAGCGCGAGCAGGCCGCCCGCGCCCTCGCCGACGGTCACGCCCTGGGTCAGCAGCGGTTCCAGGGCCATCCGGTCCAGCGCCTTGGCCTGCCCGGGCTCGCCGCTGTCGTGCGCGGCCAGCCACCAGTCCGGCGCCCGGAACGCGATCCTCTGCCCGACCAGCGCGCACGCGGCCGTCACGACCCCGTCGAGCACCACGGGCATCTTCCGCACCGCGCTCTGCAGCAGGAAGCCCGTCATCGCGGCGAGGTCGGCCCCGCCCACCGTCGCCAGCAGCTGCAACTGGTCCCCGAGCACCGGCCTGGCCCGGCGCAGCGCGTCGCGGATCGCCGCGCACTTGCGCATCCACGCCAAGTCGTCGATCGCCAGCCCGCCCCGGCCGGTGACGACCGACGCGTCGACCCCGCACAGCGCCGCGACCAGCACGCCCGCTGCCGTGGTCCCGCCGACGCTCACATCGCCGAGCACCACCAGATCCGTACCGGAGTCGGCCTCCTCGTCGGCCACCGCGACCCCGGCCCGGAACGCCGCCTCGGCCTCCTGAAGGGTCAGCGCGTCCTCGACGTCGATGCGCCCGCTGCCGCGCCGCACCCGGTGCCGTACGACGTCCTCGGGCAGGGCCTCCGGTTCGCAGTCCAGGGCCATGTCGACGATCCGCACCGGCACGCCCAGCCGCCGCGCCAGCACCGACACGGGCCGGCCGCCCTCCAGCACCTCCCGCACCAACTGCCCGGCGCCGCCCGCGGGCCGGGCCGAGACGCCCAGCTCGGCGACGCCGTGGTCACCGGCGAAGAGCACCACCCGCGGCCGTTCGATCGGCCGCACCGGCACGGCGGACTGCGCCGCCGCCAGCCACTCACCCAGGTCGTCCAGGCGGCCCAGCGACCCGGGCGGCACGATCTGCCGCTCCCGGCGCGCCTCGGCGTCACGGCGTACCCCGCCGTCCGGACGCTCGATCAGATCGGTGAAGTCGTCGAGATTAAGCGAGCTCATTCGCCGAACAGTACCGGCACCGCTCGAACAGCAGGGCGCCACATCACGACTCCGCGGCGGCGACGTCGTTGCACCCCGGATCGGCATCCCATACGTTCCGTTTTGCAGCGGATTGTCGTACGTCGTTCGTCGGACGTCCCTGCCGTACGCCTTCGCGCCCGGGAGCCGCCCATGACCGCACATCCCGCCCCCTCCGCACCCCCCACCCCCCAAGCGACCACACGGGTCCACGAGCCGCGCCGCGAGGACTGCCCCTGGTGCGGCTCGGCCCGGCTGCGGAACCGGCTGCGCACCGGTGACCTGCGGCATTACAAGCCGGGCAGCTTCACCGTCGACGAGTGCCGGGACTGCTGCCACACGTTCCAGAACCCCCGCCTCACGTTCGAAGGCCTCGCGCTCTACCACCGGACGGTGCGCGGAGCGCCCCGGGACGTCGCGGCCGACACCCTCCTCTCGCTGCGCGGCAGCCGGCTCCGCCACCGCTCGGCCGCCCGCGCGATGCTGCGGTTCGGGGAGCCGGAGAGCTGGCTGGACGTGGGGACGGGCCACGCCCGCTTCCCCGCGACGGCCCGGGAGTTCTTCCCCTACACCTCCTTCGACGGCCTCGACCGCACCCCGCGCGTGGTCCGCGCCCGCTCGGCCGACCGCGTCGAGGAGGCCCACGTGGGCCGCCTGACGGACCCTCGGATCTCGGCTCCACTGCGCGCCCGCTACGACGTGGTCAGCATGCTCCACCACCTGGAGGGCATCCCCGACCCCCGCGCGGAACTCCACGCCGCCCTCGAAGTCCTGCGCCCCGGCGGCCACCTGCTCATCGAGACCCTGAACCCCCGCAGCGTGTACGCCGCGCTACTGGGCCGCTGGTGGCTCGCCTATGACCAGCCCCGCCATCTGCACCTGCTCCCCCCGCACAACCTCCGCGCGGAACTGGAGGCGGCCGGCTGCACGATCGCCCTCCTGGACCACCGCCCCGTCCACATCCCCCACGACCTCTCCGGCGCCGCGGCCCTGGCCCTCTCCCACGCCCTCCCCGCCCCCGACACCCC
>NZ_DF968186.1:0-90597 GCF_001270025.1 Streptomyces azureus
CCGGCGCCTGCCCCACCTGCCACCGCGACATACCCACCCGCACACCGACCTGACCAAGCACTACTAGGCCCTGCCGGACGCCGGCTTCTTCCCCGCCCGGCCGCCGCGGGGCCTGCGCGCATGGACCGCGCGGCTCAGCCGGCGGCCCAGGAGCAGGTAACCGATCAGCGCGCCCGCGGTGTTCAGGATGACGTCGTCGATGTCGAAGGCGCGGCCGGTGACCAGCGCCCCCTGGGCGAACTCCACCAGCAGCATGACCACGGCGGTCAGCAGCAGCACGCGCAGGATGCCGCGGGTGCGCGGGGCGACGACGGGCACGAGGACGCCGAAGGGGATGCCCAGCAGGATGTTGCCGCCGATCTGCCGGACGGCGTCCCGCAGTTCCGGCTGGTCGAGATAGGCCTTCAGCGAGCGGCCCGGATGCAGATTGGTGTGGGTCAGCGCCTCCGACGCGGGCGAGGGCTGGAGGGTCAGCCGGGCCAGCACCACGGCGAAGGCCACCATGAACGCGAAGGCGCACAGCATCGCCAGCAGCCGGACGGGCAGCGGCAGCGGGCGTCGCTCACGGCCGGAGCCGGCCGTACGGACACGTGAGGCTGCACCGGCCATTCTGTCCTCCAGTCTTCAACATCTCTGGGTGCTAAGGCGGTTACCCACGGGCGCGCCGACGATGCCGCCGCGGACCGTTCCCGGCCGCGGTTTCCCCACGCGCCGCCGCTTCCCTCAGTTCCCGTACGAGACGCGTACCTCCTTGAATCCCAGAGAGCGCAGCAGGCCTTCGAGCATGCTCCTGGTGTTGGTCTCGGCGCGGGCGGTCAGCTCGCTCTCCTTCGCCGCGTCGCCGATGTGCCGTACCGCGAGTTTCTGCACGGCCTGTTCGCCGTTGGGATTGTCCGAGAAGAGGTCGCCGAGGCGGTCGAAGAGACCGCGCTGCTTGGAGACGGCGTAGGAACGGTCGGGGTCGAGGGCCGGCCGGCCCAGTTGCGCGTGGGGCAGCCGGAGCGTGGCGGACGTGCGGTCGCCGTTGACCTGTACGTCGTCGTCGCCGACCTTGCCCAGGTCGACGTAGGCGTCGACGGTGCCCGCACCGACGTACAGGGTGCGGGTGCCGCGGATCGCGTCGGGGAGGAACTTGGCGTCCTTCTCCAGGTCCACGACGACCTGGAAGTTGCCGGAGGCGGCGTCGTAACGGCTGAGGTCCTGGATGGACTTCAGCAGCGCGGGGCCGGACCGGTCCTGGGTCTCGGTGCCGAACAGGTCCTTCAGGCCCGGGACCACGCTCAGCCGGATCCCGGCGAAGAACACGACGAGCACCAGCACCAGCGCGCCCACCACCTTCGCCCAGCCGGGCACGCGCCTGGGGAGACGCTTGACGGGAGTCGTCATGCGACGGCCCTCCTTCCTACTGTCCGGATGCCCGCAACGGGCCTTGCCAGACCGGTCGGTTGAGGAGGGGAAGATGTCAGCGGAAGCACGGCAGGGCGCACTCGGGCTTCACACGGAGCCGGACGCCGCCTCCGGCTGCTCCAGGGCCGCGTCCAGCGTCGGCTGCGGGGGAAGCAGCCGGGACAGGCCGGTGATACGCAGGACGCGCAGCGTCAGCGGGTGGGCGCAGACGAGGAGCAGCTGCCCGTCCCGGTCGAGCACCCGGCTCCTGGCCCGGTACAGCAGCCGCAGGCCCGAGCAGTCGAAGAACTCGATCCGGCTGAGGTCGATCACGACCCGGGCGGCGCGGCGGTTCGTCTCCCGGTCCAGGTGCGGGGCGATCTCCGTGGCCGCGGCGAGGTCGATCTCGCCACGGAACTCCAGCACCGTGTGCCCCCGTTCCTGTCGGACGCGCAGATGCCGGGTGAGCGGTGCAGGTTCCTGCCGCACGACGAGATCGCCTCCAGCCTGCTCCGTGCGTGGGGAGGGGCCGCGGTCATCAGAACCGTTCCCCGCCCTGCAAGTTACCCCCCAACGAGTGAATTTGAGCATGTTCGATTGACATATGTCTCTGAATTACGGCCGAGTTGGCCGAGGTTCGCGCGGGGGTGTGCGCGGGCGTGAGAGCGGGTGTGCTCCCCGGCGTGCGTCCCGGGCTACGACAGGGCGTGCCAGGCCTTGATGAGAGCCTGGCGGAACTGCTCGGTCTGGTGCGCCGTGAGGTCGCGCACCATCCGCTCCTCCAGCTCCCGGACGGGCCCGGCGTGCCGTGCCAGCAGCTCCCGGCCGGCGTCGGTGAGCAGGAGCAGCAGCTCGCGGCGGTTGCGGGGATTGCGCTCCCGGCGCACCAGCCCGCGGCCCTCCAGGGAGCGGACGAGGTCGGCGATGGACTGCGCGGTGACGAAGGAGTCCCGCGCCAGCTGGGCCGCCGACAGTCCGTCGTGTCGCTCCAGCACGGTCAGCGCGGTGTACTGGAGAGCGGTGATCCCGGAGGGTCTGACCAGCTCGTCCAGGTGGGAGCGCACGACGAGCTCCACCTGCTTGACCATGTAGAGCAGGGAAGGGGGTGCCTTGGTCACCTGTGCGTCGAGCATGGATGCAGGCTAGAGCATTGACAGGAAACCTGTCTGTAAAGAGACTGCGAATCAACAGGAATCCTGTTTGTTGAAATCTTGGCGACGACGCTGAGGAGCGGCGATGACCACCTTCGAGAGGGACCCCGGACAGCTGTTCATCGGAGGCCAGTGGTGCGAGGCCGCCGACGGGGCGCGCACCGAGGTGGTCGACCCGTCCCGGGGCACGGTCGTCACCACCGTCGCGGAGGCGGGCCCGGCCGACGTCGACGCGGCCGTACGGGCCGCCCGCGAGACCTACGACGCCGGAGCCTGGTCCGGTCTGAGCGGCCGCGAGCGGGGCCGGGTGCTGCACCGCGTCGCCCAGCTGATCCGCGAGAACGCCGACGAGATCGCCGCACTGGAGAGCCTCGACGTCGGCAAGCCGATCACACTGTGCGGCGCGGTCGACGTGACGAACGCGGCCAACGACTACGAGTACTTCGCCAACCTCGCGCAGAGCCAGGACGGCGCCCTGCGCGACACCCCCATGAACGCCCTCGCCTACACCAAGCGCGAACCGCTCGGCGTGGTCGCCGCGATCACCCCGTTCAACTTCCCGCTGATCCTCGCCGGCAGCAAGCTCGGCCCGGCGCTGGCGGCCGGCAACACCGTCGTCCACAAGCCCGCCGACGAGACCCCGCTGAGCGCCCTGTACATGGCCCGGCTCTTCCAGGAGGCGGGTGTGCCCGACGGCGTGGTCAACGTCGTGACCGGCAGCGGGCCGGTGGCCGGCGAGGCGCTGCTGCGCCACCGCGGTGTCGACAAGGTCGCCTTCACCGGCTCCACCGCGATCGGCCGGCACGTGGCGAGCGTCGCCGGCGAGGCCCTCAAGCCCGTCACCATGGAGCTCGGCGGGAACGCGGCCCACCTCGTCTTCGAGGACGCCGACCTGGAGAAGGCGGTGGGCGCGGTCATCAAGGGCTTCGTCTTCAACACCGGCCAGTTCTGCATGGGCGGGCCGCGCCTGCTGGTGGCCCGCTCGGTGTACCCGACGCTGCTCGGCATCCTCGCCGAGGCCGTACCCGGGGTGCCGATCGGCGACCCGCGCGACCCGGCCACGGTCATCGGCCCGATGGCGGCCGAAAAGCACCTGAAGAAAGTCGAGGAATACGTCGCCCTGGCCCGCAAGGAGGGCGCCCGGATCGTCTGCGGCGGCGAACGGCTCGACCTGGACGGCGGCTACTACTACCGGCCGACCGTCATCGCCGACCTGTCGAACGACTCCCGCGTGATCCAGGAGGAGATCTTCGGCCCGGTGCTCACCGTGCAGCCCTTCGACGACGAGGACGAGGCCGTCGCCCTCGCCAACTCCACCCCCTACGGCCTGGCCTCGGGCATCCAGACCACCAGCCTCGCCCGCGCGCACCGGGTCGCCGACCGGCTCCAGGCCGGCATCGTCTGGGTCAACGACTGGGCGATGCTCGACCCCGCGGTGCCCTTCGGCGGCGTGAAGGACTCCGGCTACGGCCGCGAGTACGGGCCCGAGGCCCTCGCCGGTTACACGAAGGTCAAGTCCGTCGTCGTCTCGCTCGACTGAGACACCGTCAAGGAGCTCTCACGATGCCCACCACCACCCGTGCCGCGGTCGTCGAGTCCGGCGGCGCGCCCTTCACCCTCTCCGACGTCGTCCTCGACGAACCCGGCCCGCACGAGGCGCTGGTCCGCATGGTCGCCACCGGCCTGTGCCACACCGACCTCGGTGTGGCGAGCGGCGGACTGCCCTTCCCGCTGCCCGGGGTC
This sequence comes from Streptomyces azureus, assembly GCF_001270025.1. Classification (NCBI taxonomy): domain Bacteria; kingdom Bacillati; phylum Actinomycetota; class Actinomycetes; order Kitasatosporales; family Streptomycetaceae; genus Streptomyces; species Streptomyces azureus. The sequence continues at coordinate 4,281 of NZ_DF968186.1, forward strand.
CTCGGCCACGAGGGAGCGGGCGTCGTCGAGGCCGTCGGCTCGGCCGTCACCGGCGTGGCGCCCGGCGACCACGTCCTGCTCTCCTTCACCTCCTGCGGCGACTGCCGCAACTGCCGCGGCGGGCACCCCGCGTACTGCGCGACCTGGCTGCCGCTGAACCTGCTCGGCGGCAGCCGGGCCGACGGCACGAGCACCATCAGCCGCGGGGGAGAGGCCCTGGGTGGGCACTTCTTCGGCCAGTCCTCCTTCGCCGAGCGGGCGCTGGCCGACGAGCGCAGCCTCGTCAAGGTCGACCCGGACGTGCCGCTGGAGTCCATCGCCCCGCTGGGCTGCGGCGTGCAGACCGGCGTGGGTGCCGTCTGGAACGTCCTGAAGCCGGACACGGGCAGCACGGTCGTCGTCCTGGGCGCCGGAGCGGTAGGCCTGTCGGCCGTGATGGCGGCGGCCCTCGCCCCGGCCACGCGGATCGTCGCCGTCGACCGGGTCGCCGAACGCCTTTCCCTGGCGACGGAGCTGGGCGCCACGCACACCGTCGACACGAGCCGGGGGGATCTGGCCGAAGCGCTCGCCGGCATCACGGGTGGCCAGGGCGCGGACGGTGTCGTGGAGACCACGGGCAACGTCGGCGTCCTGCGCCAGGGCGTCGACGCGCTCGCCGCCCGCGGCACTCTGGTCGTGGTCGGCGCCCCGCCCTTCGGTACCGAGGTCGCCCTGGACGTCAACGGCCTGCTCGGCGGCAAGCGGATCGTCGGCCTCACCCTCGGCGACAGCGAGACCCAGACCGTGATCCCCGCCCTGGTCCGCCTGGTGAAGGACGGCCGGCTCCCGTTGCACCGCCTGATCAGCACGTATCCCTTCAGGGACATCGACCGGGCGGTCCAGGACATGAGGTCGGGCAAGACGATCAAGCCGGTCCTGACGTTCTGACGCGGCCGGCTGCCCCGCTGGTCCGGTTGTGATCGACGGGGCCGGATGGCTGGTGCGGGTTGTGGACGGCCGCCGGGCGGGATCTGGTTGTCCGCCCCATCCCCCTCACCAGCCGCCCGTCGGCTCAGTCGTTCACCAGCACCAGCTTCCCCGTGGTCCGGCCCGTGTCGCCCGAGGCGTGCGCCTCCGCGGCGGCGGCCAGCGGGAAGGTCCCGGCGATCGTGGGGCGGAGCCTGCCCGTCCCGGCGAGTTCCGCGATCGTCTCCATGCCGTTGCGGTCGGCGTCGACCAGCATCCGGACCGCTCGCACACCGAGCCGCTCGGCCTCCTTGTAGAAGTCGTCCGAGCCCGCCGGCAGGATCGACACCACGACCCCGCCCGGGCGCAGCACGCGCAGCGAGCGCAGGGAGTTGTCGCCGCCGATCGTGTCCAGGACGACGTCGACGTCCTTCACGGCCTCGGTGAAGTCCGTCTCCCGGTAGTCCACCGCCTCGTCCACGCCGATCTCCCGCAGGAACGCGTGCTTGCCCGCGCTCGCGGTGCCGATCACGTGGGCGCCGCGCGCCTTCGCGACCTGCACCGCCACATGCCCGACCCCGCCCGCCGCGGCGTGGATCAGCACCCGCTGCCCGGACTTCAGGTCCGCGTGCTCGACGAGCGCCTGCCACGCGGTCAGCGACACCAGCGGGAGCGCACCCGCCTGGACGTGGTCGATCCCGGCCGGCTTGCGCGCGAGGGCGCGGACCGGAGCGATCACGTACTCGGCGTGCGAGCCGTGCCCGAACGGATACGGCAGCATGCCGAAGACTTCGTCACCGGGCGCGAACGCCGCGACGCCGATGCCGACCGCCTCCACCACCCCGGAGACGTCCCAGCCGAGGACGAAGGGCGGATCGCCCAGGAAACCGCCCGTGGCGCGGTGCTTCCAGTCGGTCGGGTTGACCCCGGCGGCCCGCACCCGGACCAGCACCTCGTTCGGCCGGGGTTCCGGACGCTCGATTTCCACTTCCTTGAGGACCTCGGGACCGCCGAGGACGTCCTGGCTGATGGCTCGCATCGTGTTCTGTGTGCTCATGGTGTCCCAGCGTGCCGTGCCGCGCCCGGCCCGCCAATGGCAGGAATGCCAACCTTCGATAGGATCGTGCCATGCGACGTGAGCGAGTGGTGGTTCTGGCCCTGGACGGCGTGTACCCGTTCGAACTGGGCATCCCCAGCCGGATCCTCGGTGCGGCCGACGGCCGGTACGAGGTCCTGACCTGCTCGGTCGACGGCCGTCCGGTGCGCACCGACGCGGACTTCGGCGTCACCGTGGAGCACGGCCCGGAGGCGCTCGCCACGGCCGGCACGGTGGTGATCGCGCCCGTCGCGCCCGCCTGCCTGACCGACGAGGTGCCTGGCGACGTCCTGGCCGCGCTCGCGCTCATCCGCCCCGGGGCGCGCGTCGTGTCCATCTGCACCGGCGCCTTCGTCCTCGCCGCCGCCGGGCTTCTCGACGGACGCAGGGCGACCACCCACTGGCAGGTCGCCGACCGGTTCCGGCGCATGTTCCCGCACGTCGACCTCGACCCGGACGTGCTGTTCGTCGACGACCACCCGTTCCTCACCTCCGCCGGAGCCGCCTCCGGCGTGGACATCTGCCTGCACCTGGTCCGCAAGGACCACGGCAGCCGGCTGGCCAACACCGTCGCCCGCCGCTGCGTGGTCCCGCCGTTCCGGGACGGCGGCCAGGCCCAGTACATCGAACAGCCCGTCCCCGAACAGGGCGCCGCGAGCACCGCGGCCACCCGCTCCTGGGCCCTGGAGCGCCTCGGCGAACCGCTCACCCTGGCCGACCTCGCCGCCCACGCCCGGATGAGCCTGCGCACCTTCGCCCGCCGTTTCCACGACGAAGTGGGCCTCAGTCCCGGCCGCTGGCTGATTCAGCAGCGCGTGGCCCGGGCCCGGCACCTGCTGGAATCCAGCCACCTGACGGTGGATCAGATCGCTGGCCGGGTCGGCTTCGCGACCGGCGCCTCCCTGCGCCAGCACCTGAATGCGGCCATCGGGGTCACGCCGCAGGCCTACCGCCGCACGTTCCAGACCGCTCGCTGACTCGGGCGCGCCCCCGGTGGCCGCCCAACTGGGCAAGCAACAAAGCCATTTACCGACCTGTTTCTTTCTGTCGGAGCGTGACCGGAACCCTCGCGTCGGGTGGGGGATGAGGTTGATCCTTGCGGGTCCAAACCCGATAAGGTTCCCATCAGCGCTGCGAGTTGAGGCGATCGCGTCCTGTCGACTCGCAGTGCGTACTCATGAGTGCGGTCCACACCCCCCGTTCGATCGTGTTGCTTCGAAGGATGCAGATGGAACTCGCCACTCCGCCACCGGCGGCGCGGGCCCCTGTCGCCTGGTACAGCTGGTGGTTGATGCCGCTGGGCTTGGGAGGCGGGACGGTTGCCGCCACGTTCATGAGCTCGGAGCGACTAGCCACGGCCGTCGCCGGTGTCGCGGCGACGGCGGCCGGTGCCGTGTGCGTGCGCCTGCTGCTGCGCACCCGGGCCCAACTGCACCGGGCGGAGGGTTCCTTCCGCACCACGCAGGCCGAGCACAACCAGCAGTGGCAGCATCACGTGGCGGGCCTGGAACGGAAGTTCTCCGCCGAGCGCGCCACCCTGGAGTCCCAGCTCACCGAGCAGAACGCGGCCTGCGAACGGCGTCTCGCCGACCAGAGCGCCACGTACGAGTCGCAGCTCGCCGACCAGTCCCGGGCATACGAGGAACGGCTGACCGAGCAGGCCAGGTCCTACGAGGCCCAGCTCGCCGACCAGGCCGAGGTCTGGCAGGAGCAGCTGTCCCACCAGCTCGCGGCGGTCGCCCGGCTCGCCGACGAGCAACTGCCCGACGCGATGGAGAAGCTGCGCTCCGGCGAGGCCATCGACGACGTCCTGCCGACCGTCAACCAGTGTGCGAAGGTCAGCGCCGACCTCCAGGCGGAACTGCGCAAGCTGCTGCGCACCGCCCTGATCGGCCTGGAGGCGGAGTTCGACCGCTCCACCTCCGCCGAGCAGGCCGTGATCAGCATCGGCAACCGCATCCACGTGCTGACCAGCAAGCTCCGTGGCCGGCTGCACGAGATGCAGGGCGAGCACGGCAGGCTCCCGGCCGTCGCTCGCGGTCTGATGGAGCTCGACCAGGAACTCGGCCCCGCCGACTCGCTCGCCGCGAGCATCGGTGTGCTCGGCGGCTCGGACCGTCCGGGACGCCAGTGGCAGGAACCGCAGCGGCTGCTGAGCGTGGTGCGCGGCGGAATCGGCCGGATCAAGGACTTCCACCGCGTCCAGGTGCGCCACCTGCCCGAACTCGGCGTCGACGGCGGCCTGGTGGACCACCTCACGCTGATCTTCGCCCACCTCCTGGACAACGCGGCCCGCTACTCGCCGCCCAGCGAGCCGGTGCTCATCTCCGGCAAGGAGGTCCCCAACGGCGTCGGCATCGAGATCCAGGACTCCGGCAAGGGCCTGAGCGAGGAGAAGAAGCGCGAGGCCGAGCACGCCCTCGCGGGCACCGCGCCCGGCGCGGGCCTCGGCGGCATCACCGAGGACGCGAGCATCGGTCTGCGCGTCGTCGGCGCCCTCGCCCGCCGCTACGGCATCCGTGTCACGTTCGCGGACTCGCCGTGGCTCGGCACCTCCGTGGTGGTCGTGGTTCCGCACAAGTACTTCAGCCCGCTGCCCGCGGCGTCGACCACTCAGGCCGCGCCCGCCCCTGAGGCCCGCCCCGCCGCGCCCGCCCCGGCCCGCGAGACGGTCGACGCACCGGCACCGGCCGCGGAGTCCGAGGCCGTGGAGACCACACCCGGCGGACTGCCCCGGCGCCGCAGCAAGCGGAACGAGACGGACGGGCCCAGGCGGGCCGAGCGGAGCGACCGGAGCACGGCCGTCTCCGCCGTCCCGCCGGACGCCTCCTTCTCCGGTCTCGCGGCCTTCGCCACCGCCTGCGACGCCGCGAAGGCGTCCCAGGCGGCCGACGACCGCGACACCACCGCAGGCCGCGAGTTCACAGAGCACCGCACCCAAGAGAGCGACTAGTCCTCATGACGCAGCAAGGAACAGATGTGAGCTGGGCGCTCCGCGATCTCGTCGAGAGCATCCAGGAGATCCGTTTCGCCCTGGTGGCCTCCAGCGACGGCAAGGCCATCACCTCCTACGGCGCCGAAGACCCCGACGACGTCGACCGCTTCGCCGCCGTGGTGGCCGGCCTCCAGGCGCTGGCCCAGCCGGTCGCCGAGCAGTTCCCCAAGTACGCCGGGCAGTTGCGCCTCGCGATGATCGAGGTCGACGGCGGGCACCTCTTCGTCGTACGGGCCGGTGTGGAGACGTACCTCGGGGTCCTCGCCAGGGAGGGCCTCGACCAGGGCCTGCTCGGGCACCAGATGAGGGACCTGGCCCGCAGGATGGGTGAGCTTCTCGGCACCACTCCGCGCCTGGAGGAGCACTCTGGATGAGTGCTCCCCGCAGGCCGTCCGACCCGTCCGGTCTCGAGCGCTACTACGTCCTCACCGGAGGACGCAGCGGACCGGGCGGTTCGGCGTCGAGCCTCGACGTGGCGACCCTCGTCGTCGCCCGCGCCGCCCCGTTACCGGGCATGCAGCACGAGCACGAGGAGATCCTCCGCCGCTGCCGCGATCCGCTGTCGGTCGCCGAACTCGGCGCCCACCTCGGGCTGCCCTTCAACATTCTCGCCGTGCTGCTGTCGGACCTGCTGGACGCAGGTCGTGTAGAAGCCCGTGATCCCATCCCGGCACACGACGCCGGCCGCGGGCCCGACCTCGCGCTCCTTGAGGAGGTACTCAGTGGACTTGAAAGGCTTTGACCAACCCGGAGGGCGGGCGGCCGGGGACACCCGCTCGGTGAAGGTGATGATCGCCGGCGGGTTCGGCACCGGGAAGACCACCATGGTCCGGTCGGTCAGCGACATCAAGCCGCTCACCACCGAGGAGACCCTCACCCAGGCCAGCGCCGACGTCGACGATCTCATCGGTGTCGCCGACAAGACGCAGACCACCGTCAGCCTGGACTTCGGCAAGATCGGCATCAACGAGAGCCTGGTGCTCTACCTGTTCGGCACGCCGGGCCAGGAGCGGTTCTGGTTCCTGTGGAACGGGCTGTTCAAGGGGGCGCTCGGCGCGATCGTCCTGGTGGACACGCGCCGCCTGGAATCCAGTTTCCGGGCGATCGAGGAGATGGAGCGGCAGAAAGTCCCGTTCGTCGTCGCGCTGAACGTCTTCCCCGACTCCCGGAACTACCCCGTCGAGGAGATCAGGGACGCCCTGGACATCCCCGAGCACACTCCGGTCGTGGCCTTCGACGCGCGCGACCGGGCCTCCAGCCGTGACGTCCTCGTCGCCCTCATCCACCACCTGAAGGAACGCTCGGCCGTGGCCCTGGAGCCCCGATGAACGATCAGAACGAAAACGGCCTCCAGGCCATGCGAGGCTGCCCCGTAGCCCACCACGGGACCGACCTGACCCGGCTGTACGGGCCGGAGGCCGCGACCGACCCGGTGGGCATCTACGAGCGGCTGCGCAAGGAACACGGCTCCGTCGCGCCGGTCCTGCTCGAAGGCGACGTGCCCGCCTGGCTCGTCCTCGGCTACCGCGACAACCGGCGGGTGCTCGACAACCCCCGCCAGTTCAGCCGGGACGCGCGCATCTGGCGGGACTGGGCGGAGGGGCGTGTGGACGAGACCTCGCCGCTGATCCCGATGATCGGCTGGCGGCCCGACTGCGTGTCCCAGGACGGCGAGCCGCACCGCAGGCTGCGGTCCGCCGTCACCGACGGACTCCAGGCCGCCGCGGTCCGGGGCATCCGGCGCCACGCGACCCACTTCGCGAACAAGCAGATCAACGCGTTCGCGGGCACCGGACGCGCCGACCTCGTGGCGGACTACGCCGAGTACCTGCCGATGCTCGTCCTGTCTCGCATCCTCGGGCTGCCCGAGGCGGAGGGGCGCGACCTGGTGGAGTCCTGTGCCCAGGTCCTCAAGGGCGGTGAGGACGCCCTCGCGCACAACGACCGCATCATGGCGATCCTCGGAGAACTGGCCGAGCGCAAGCGGGCCGAACCCGGTGGTGACTTCACCACCGCGCTGCTGGGGCACGCGGCCGGCCTCGACGAGGAGGAGGTGGTCAGCCATCTGCGTCTGGTGCTGATCGCCGCGCACACCACGACCAGCAACCTGCTGGCCCGGGTCCTCCAGCTGGTCCTCACCGACACCTCCCGGCTCTCCGGGCTGATCAGCGGGCAGCTGAACATCTCGGCCGTGGTGGAGGAGGTCATGTGGAACAGCCCCCCGCTGGCTGTGCTGCCGGGCCGGTTCGCCGCCGGCGACCTGGAACTCGGCGGCCACCAGATCCAGGAGGGCGACCTGCTGATCCTGGGCCTCGCGGCGGGCAACGTCGACCCCGAGATCCGGCCGGACACCGGCGTCTCGGTCCACGGCAACCAGGCCCATCTGGCGTTCAGTTCCGGCCCGCACGAGTGCCCCGGGCAGAGCATCGGCCAGTCCATCATCGAGATCGCCGTGGACGTGCTGCTGCACCGCCTGCCGGGCCTGACCCTGGCGGTGCCCCCGGAGGAGCTCACCTCGACCGCCTCCACGTGGGAGTCACGGCTGGACAGCCTGCCGGTCGAGTTCCCCGTCTAGGGTCTGTCGTTCGGATCAGGTCGCAGGGAATCGACGGCATCCTGTCACGCCGGTGAGCGGGGCCAAGTGCGTGCAGCTGCAAGGCGGAGGAGGGAGTCGACGCGATGGGGGTCCCCCTGCTCGGGCGGAGCCGAGAGCCCGGGGGAGCCCCGACGACAACGCCGCAGATGCGCGTGCCAGGCCCCGCTCACCAACCTCTCCGAACAGCGCACCTAGCGGGGTGCCCGGCCGGACACCGGCCGGGCACCGCCCCGTCGTCACACGGTCAGCAGGTCGTCCACCGAGCCCCGCCCGGCCAGTTCGGCCGTCGCCACGGGGCCCTCCTTCGCCGCCGCGTAGCGGCCGCTGGTCAGCGCCCACTCGTAGTTGCCGTTGATCCAGTGCTGGATGGCCTCGACCCCCATCCGCACCCGGTCCCGCTCCGCCTCGTCGAGCCGCAGCTCGTCGCACATCTGCGGGACCCGCGCCTGGAGTTCGAGGTACTCGTCGAGACGGGCGATCGTCATCCGGTACGCCTCGTCGGTGGCCTCCTGCCAGGAGCAGCCCCGCTCCCGGCGCAGCACGGCGATGAGGTTGTGGCCGTCGCCGCGCCGTTTCTCCCGCTCGAAGGAGTGGATGTCGTTCATGAACCCGATGGTGTCCGCGGCCAGATCACGCATCCGCTCCATCACCGGATGCCCCATCACCTGAGCCGGCACCTCGAAGCCGCGGCTGCGCTCGCCCGCGTCGATGCTGTGGTGGATGCCGACCGTGCGACGCCGGAACTCGGCGTACTCGTCGAGCCCCAGCGTGCCCTCCAATCCCCGGGCCGCCAGGTCTACCTCCTCGCAGTGCGCGACCAGGAACCGCCCCCACGAGGCGGCGAAACGCGTCTGCCATGTCAGGGACATGTCACGCGAGAGGTGGTTCCACACCTCCGCCCAGGCGAGGGTGATCGGACAGGCCACACGGGGAGGACTGCCGGCCGGCCGCAGGGGAGTGACGATCAGTTCCCGTGCGACCTCCGCTATGCGGTCGGCGCGGTCCGGCTGACTGGCGTCGAACTGGTCGTCGAAGAGGAAGGCCAGTGAGAACCAGTTCATCAGGACGACCATGTCGTCCGCCGACGCGTGCGGATAGGTGCGGGCGGCCGCCTGGGGCAGGTCCCAGGACTTGTACTCCTCGAACCCCTCCCGGCTGCGGACCAGGCGCATCTCCCACACCCAGCGCAGATGACGTGCCCGGGCGTACTCCAGATGCTCGCTGACCGGGGTGTCGAAGGGGAGATCGAACCGGACGTCCTGAGGCATGTGCTTCCTTTCGGGAGACGGACCGCAGAGCCCCCCACCCCTGCGAGCGGACGGTGTCGTGACCGTCCGCACACTCGAACTCTTCTTCGCAGTACGAAAGTTGAACCGAGAAGCGGTACGAGACTGCCCAAGGCGTGAATGGGCCATTCGGTGACCCTGCCGTGATCTCCGTTACTGCCCGAACCGCTTGAGCTGCGTATACTCCCTCGCCCTCACCCGGCATCGGCTTGTCCGCCGGGCCTCCGCAGCCTCGGAACGTCACACTGTTAAGCGTCCGTTGACGACGCTTCAGGAGGATTGCCGACGATGACGTCCGAACCCGCACGCAGCGCTGAGCAGCGCACGAAGGACACCCTGCACCGTCTGGAGCACGACGTGGACGCCTGGGTCGCCACGGCCGACAGCGCGTCAGGGACGCCGTACCTCGTCCCGCTGTCCTTTCTCTGGAACGGCTCATACCTGCTCTTCGCCACACCCGCGTCGAGCCCCACCGGCCGGAATCTGGCCGCGAGCGGCCGGGCCCGCGTCGGAATCGGGCCGACTCGTGACGTCGTGCTCGTCGAGGGCACCGTCGAGACCGTCCAACCCGGCGAGCTGACCGAGCAGGACGCCGAACTCTTCGCCGCCAAGACCGGGTTCGACCCCCGCCGGCTGGCCACGCCGTACCTCTACTTCCGCGTCGTGCCGCAGCGGGTGCAGGCCTGGCGGGAGGCCGACGAACTGGACGGCCGCGAACTCATGTGCGACGGACGGTGGTTGACGGCCGACTGAATCGGCCGGACCGGGATAACCGCTAGGTACAGGGCCGCGGGGCACGACGCCCCGCGGCCGGAATCCTGCGGAGGAGACATGGCACTGGTGAAAGCGGGTGTCCTGGTGCTCGACTGTGCCGAGCCCGAGAAGCTCGCCGTGTTCTACAAGGAGCTGCTGGAAGGGGAAGAGGCGGACGCGACCGCCAACCGGGTGGAGATCAAGAGCGCGGACGGCTTCCGTGTCGCCCTGCGCCGGGACGTCAACGCGACACCGCCCAGCTGGCCCCGCCCCGAGAACTCCCTCCAGGCCCACCTGGAGTTCGTGGTGGACGACCTCGACGCGGTGGAACGCCGGGTCATCTCCCTCGGCGGCCGCCCCCTGGAGGCCAAGGAGGCCTCGGGCCCCCTGGAGGAGCGCGGCTACGCCGACCCGGCAGGCCACTCCTTCGTCCTGCGCCGCACCCCACCGACCGCACCCAAACAGGGCTGACCGGAGGCGGCGGGCCGGCTGCCGGCTGTGCTGCTGTGATCTCCGTACGGGCAACGAACAAGGCCGACAGCTGACGGACGCGGTGTGCGGCGGCCCCTCAGGCCGGCGCCCATCCGGCCGCTTCCCGCGCCGCGAGGCGGCCCCGCCCCGCCGCACCGGCGGGGCGGGGCCGCCTCGTTCTCAGTCGCGGCCGCCCTTCTCCCCGGCCGGCCACGTGCCGGTGGAACGCTCGATGGCCTTGGCGCCCGCGCGGTCCACGGCGCTGCGCACCACGGCGAAGATGGCGCCCTGGACCGCGGCGGCCAGCAGGATCTCGCCCCAGCCGCGGTCCTTGTCCAGCGCGTCGGGCGCGTCCTCCTCATGCCGGATCGCCATCCACGTCTTGCGGAAGGCCAGCCCGGCCAGCCAGCCGCCCGACCAGCCCAGCACGAACCCGAGGGGCTGGTAGGCGAAGGGAAGCTTCTTCTTCTTTGCCACGTGAATCTCCTTGAACGGTGAGGGTGGGTGGAAAGTGGTCAGGGTGTGCCCGCGGCCGGGACCCGCTCCTCGGCGCGGACCGGCCCGGGCGGCGTGCCGTCACCGAACGGCCGGCCGCCCAGTTCCTCGCGGTGGTGCGGGGTCAGCCACCCGGACAGGTCAGGGCCCAGCGGCACGACGCGGGTCGGGTTGATGCCCGTGTGCACCTGGTAGTAGTGGCGCTTGATGTGGTCGAAGTCGACGGTGTCGCCGAACCCGGGCGTCTGATAGAGGTCCCGGACGTAGCCCCACAGCACCCGGTTCTCCGTCAGCTTCCAGCGGTTGCACTTGAAGTGGCCGTGGTAGACCGCGTCGAAGCGGACCAGCGTGGTGAACAGCCGGATGTCCGCCTCGGTGATGGTGTCGCCGACGAGGTACCGCTGCCGCTCCAGCCGCTCCGCGAGCAGCTCCAGCCGCCGGAACACGCCCGCGCAGGCGATCTCGTACTCCTCCTGCTCGGTGGCGAAACCCGCCCGGTACACGCCGTTGTTGACGTCCTCGTAGACGTCCGCCATCACCTCGTCGATCTCGTCGCGCAGCTTCCGCGGATACAGGTCGGGCGCGCCCTCCCGGTGCAGGGCCGTCCACTCGGTCGCGAGGTCGAGCGTGATCTGCTGGTAGTCGTTGGTGACCAGCTTCCCGCTGGGCACGTCCACCATCGCGGGCACGCTGACACCGCCGGGGTAGTCCGTCTCCCGGCGGTCGTACGCCTCACTCAGATAGCGGATGCCGAGGACCGGGTCGCGGCCGTCCTCGTCCAGCGTGAAGCGCCAGCTGCGGTCGTCCTGGATCGGGTCGGCGACGGCCAGGGACAGCGCGTCCTCCAGACCGAGCAGCCGCCGGGAGACCAGCGACCGGCTCGCCCACGGGCAGGCTCGGCTGACGGCCAGACGGTAGCGGCCGGCCTCCACCGGCCAGCCGTCCCGGCCGTCGGCTGTGATCCGGTCCGTGAAATGCGCCTTGGACCGTTTGAACGACCTCCTTCCGTAGGCGCTGTTGCCGTCGTCGCCGTCGTCGCGGCTCATGGGGATGACCTCCTTCGGCATACGTGTGGCCTGCTTGTCGTGCGTGTGTCCTGGTGAACGCGTTCCCGTTTTTCCGCCGACGGCACGGTGTGAGCACCGCCGACCGGGGCAATCGGCGTGGGTGAGTGAAGAAGGATCTGATCGGAGGACACGCGTCACCGTGCTGGTGGCGCTCGCTGCCAATCTCGTGATCGCGGCGGCGAAGGCGGTGGGCGGCCTGGCCGCGGGATCACCGGCGCTGCTGTCGGAGGCGGCCCACTCGGTGGCCGACAGCATGAACGAGGTGTTCTTGCTGGCGGCACTGCGCCGCAGCCGCCGCCCCGCCGACCGGCGTCACCCCTTCGGTTACGGCAAGGAGCGGTTCTTCTGGTCGCTCCTCGCGGCCGTCGGGATCTTCGTCATGGGCGGGTGCTTCTCCTTCTTCCAGGGCATCGAGGCCCTGGCGAGCGGAGGGGAGGAGAAACTCGGCGGCTATGTAGCCGGTCTGATCGTGCTCGGGATCGCCCTCCTCGCGGAGGGCGCCTCTCTGCTGCGCGCGCTGTACCAGGTGCGCCGGCAGGGCGGCACGGTCGCCGGGCTGCGCGACCCCGCCCTGCGCACGGTCGTCGCCGAGGACGGCACCGCGGTGCTCGGCGTCACGCTGGCCATCGCCGGTATGGCGCTGCACATGGTCACGGGCCAGGTGGTGTGGGAGGCGTCCGCCTCCCTGGCGATCGGCGCGCTGCTGGTCTACGTCGCCTACCGGCTGGGCCGTGACGCCCGCGACCAGCTGATCGGCGAGGCGGCCGACCGGGAGGCGAGCGGGCGGATCCGGGAGTTGCTGCGGGCACAGCCGGAGATCGACAGCGTGGAGGCGCTGTTCACCATGAAGACGGGCCTCGACTCCGCCCTCGTGGCCGCCCGCGTCGACCTCGTGCCCGGCCTGGACAGCGAGCGCGTCGAGGACGTCGCCGTCCGCATCAAGCGTTCCATCGCCCGAACGGTCCCCGAGGCCGACCAGATATTCCTCGACGTCACCGACCGTCGCGCGCGGGAGGCAGCAGAAAGCCCCGCCGCGACGGGGGAACGCGGCGGGGCCTGACCCTCGCGTGCCCCGTCGCGGACGGTTCATGCAACGCCCCGGAGAAGTTTTTCGCCGACCACCCCGGACAGGGTGGTCGGCTTCTCCGGCCCGCTCCGGGTGGTCGTCGTTCCGGGCGGGCCCCGAGGGAGCGACTACGGGGCGCGTCCGGCGTCCCGGACGCCGGCCGGACGGGCGGGGACCGCTTCGCCCCCTGCGGCCGGAGACATGGCGCCTGGGCGGCGGACCGATGCCGGCCTGCCCGAAGGGCTGACTTCCGCCCGGCCGGAATCCCCCGGGGCGTGTCCGAAGCCCCCGTGGACTCACCCGCCGTCAGTCGGCTCCAGCACGAACACCGGTATCTCCCGGTCCGTCTTCTTCTGGTAGTCGGCGTAGGCCGGATACGCCGCGACGGCGCGGTCCCACCACTCGGCCTTCTCCTGGCCCGTGACCTCACGGGCGGTCATGTCCTGCTTGACCGGACCGTCCTGGAGCTCCACGTGCGGATCGGCCTTGATGTTGAAGTACCAGACCGGGTGCTTGGGTGAGCCACCGAGCGAGGCGACCGCGGCGTAACGCCCCTCGTGCTCCACCCGCATCAGCGGTGTCTTGCGCAGCTTGCCGCTCCTGACACCCCGTGAGGTCAGGACGACCACCGGCATCTTCGAGCCCTGGAGCGTCGTCCCCTCCGTGCCGCCGGAGCTCTCGTACAGTTCCACCTGCTTGCGCACCCACTGCGTCGGGCTGGGTTCGTACTCGCCCTCGAGAGGCATGGCATCCGTCCCATCGTCGCGTCACGGCTGACTGGCACCCGCCTTCAACACCGGCAGCCCCGCGAATCATCCGTACCGCGCCACATCCCGGCCGGCCGGGCACCTCACCCCGGCGCCAGCGCCATCCGCACGGCCAGGACCGTCATGACCCCGCTCGCCACCAGCGCCGTCCCCAGCCGGCCCCGGTGACCGGTCAGCGCCCGCCCCAGCAGGGCTCCGCTCCCGGCGAGCAGCACCTGCCAGCTCGCGGAGGCGGTGAAGGCGGCGAGCACGAAGACGCCCTGCTCCAGCGGGCCGGCCGGGCCCGTCGCCTGGGAGCCGAGCACGAGCGCCGCGAAGTAGATCACGGTGGTGGGGTTGAGCAGGGTGATGCCGAGCAGCCCCAGGTAGGCCCGGGCGGGACCCGGGGGAGCGGGGGCTGTCCGCGTGGCGAGCCGGTGGCCGCGGTACTCGCGCACGGCGGTGACCGCGCCCCACGTCGCCAGCGCGAGCAGCACCAGGACACAGACCCACCGCAGCGGCCCGAGCACCGGCCGCAGCACACCGGCCAGGGCCGTTCCCCCGAGCGTGGCCGCGAGGGCGTACAGCCCGTCGGCCGTCGCGACGCCGAGCGCGGCGCAGACACCGGTGCGCAGGGACGTGCGGGCGGTGAGGGAGACCAGGTACGTCCCGACCGCGCCGACGGGGACGGCGATGCCGTACCCGGCGAGCAGCCCCGCGACGAGCGCGGCCGTCATGACCGCGGAGGTGTCGGCTCTCCACGGCGGCCGGACCGCTGCTGTAGGCGCGCGGCAGGAGCGGCGGCGGACAGCGGAAGAAGGACGGCGAACATAGGCATGGCTGGATCCTGGGGCCTGTCCCGTCCTGTCGGCAACCGGTTTTCGAACCGGCACCGCCGCACCTCGGCTTCCCGCAAGGGTCAAGCCCTGGCACCCGGTTCCCGACGCCCGGCGTTCGAAGTGGAAGACGGCATTCCTCGGTCATGTTGCACAGCGGGCGCCGATCTGGCCGAACTTCGCGTCGTCCTATAGGTGCCCCGGGCATCTAATGAGAATCGGCATGACGCACACTTCGTCTGCGAGGTCTTCATGACGGAAACGACCGCACCCGTCGCCTTCCCCCAGAGCCGGACCTGCCCCTATCAGCCGCCCGCCGCCTACGATCCGCTGCGCGGCGAGCGCCCCCTGACCCGTATCACCCTCTTCGACGGCCGTGAGGCGTGGCTGGTCAGCGGGCACGCGACCGCCCGCGCGCTGCTCGCCGACCCGCGCCTTTCCTCCAACCGCAGCCGTCCCGGCTTCCCCGCCCCGACCCGGCGGTTCGCCGGGCTCAAGAACCGCAGAACGGCCCTGCTGGGCGTCGACGATCCCGAGCACCGCACCCAGCGGCGGATGGTGGTCGGCGACTTCACCCTCAAACGGGCCGTCGAACTCCGGCCACGGATCCAGCAGATCGTCGACGAGCGGCTCGACGCGATGATCGCCCAGGGCCGGCCCGCGGACCTGGTGAACACCTTCGCGCTGCCCGTGCCGTCCATGGTGATCTGCGCCCTGCTCGGCGTCCCGTACGCCGACCACGACTTCTTCGAGACCCAGTCACGACGGCTGCTGCGCGGCCCGGAGGCCGCCGACGTGGAGGACGCCCGCGACCGGCTGGAGGCGTACTTCGGCGAGCTGATCGACCGCAAGCGGCAGGACCCCGGCACCGGCCTGCTGGACGACCTGGTCCACCGGCAGCTGCGCGACGGCGCGCTCGACCGCGAGGGCCTGACCGCCCTGGCGCTCATCCTGCTGGTCGCGGGCCACGAGACGACCGCCAACATGATCTCGCTCGGCACCTACACCCTGCTCCAGCACCCCGAGCGGCTCGCCGAGTTGCGCGCCGACCCGGGCCTGCTGCCGGCCGCGGTCGAGGAGCTGATGCGGATGCTGTCGATCGCCGACGGCCTGCTGCGCCTGGCCGTCGAGGACATCGAGGTGGCCGGGACGACGATCCGCAAGGGTGACGGCGTGGTCTTCGCGACCTCCGTCATCAACCGGGACGAGACGGTCTACCCCGACCCGGACACGCTCGACTGGAACCGCCCGGCCCGGCACCACGTGGCCTTCGGCTTCGGCATCCACCAGTGCCTCGGCCAGAACCTCGCCCGCGCCGAACTGGAGATCGCCCTGCACACCCTCTTCGACCGGCTGCCCACGCTGCGCCTGGCCGCTCCCGCCGGGGAGATCCCCTTCAAACCGGGCGACACGATCCAGGGGATGCTGGAACTCCCGGTGACCTGGTAAGAAGCTTCCGCCATGAACATCGACATCGACAAGGACGTCTGCATCGGCGCGGGCCAGTGTGCCCTGACCGCCCCGGACGTGTTCACCCAGGACGACGACGGCTACGGTGCCCTGCTGCCCGGCCGGGAGGACGGCAGCGGCAGTCCGCTGGTACGGGAGGCGGCCCGGGCCTGCCCGGTGAGCGCCATCACCGTCTCCGAGACGGTGGGCTGACACCGGATCACGCGGCCTCCAGGAGCAGCCGGGCCGCCTCCCGCGCCTCGGCCGCGGGCTCGGCGCTCCTGGTGACACCCGCCGTGACCATGGCACCCTCGGCGAGCAGGAACAGCTGCCCGGCCAGCGCGCCGGGCAGCCCCGCCGCGTCGACCAGTGAGGTGAGGTAGTCCCGGAAGGCCCGCTTGTGCGCGCGCACCTGGCCGGCCACGCGCGCGGACGTCGCGCCGAGCTCCCCGTACGCGTTGATCCACGCACAGCCCCGGAAGTCCGGCTCGCCGAACCACCGGCCCAGCCAGTCGAACACGGCCAGGATCCGCTCCCGCGGCTCCCCGTACTGCTCGACGTACCCGGCCAGTTGCCCGCGCCAGCGCGCGTCACGCCGCTCCAGATACGCCTCCACCAGCTGCTCCTTCGCAGGGAACAGCTGGTAGAGCCGCTTGAGCGAGACCCCGGACGTGCCGCGGACGTCGTCCATGCCGATGGACTGCACACCTCGCCCGTAGAACAGTTCCTCGGCGGCGTCCAGCGCCCGCTCCCGGGCCACTGCGCTGTCCATGCACGACCACTCCTTGACGCGAGAACGAGCGTTCTCCTATCGTAGCAGCCGCTGTGGAGAACGCTCGTTCTCTACAGCCGATCAGAGGAGGACCCATGACCGAGCGCCCGCCGCTGCCGCCCTACACCCGGGACACCGCAGCGCAGAAGGTCCAGGCCGCCGAGGACGCCTGGAACACCCGCGATCCGCACAAGGTCGCCCTCGCCTACTCGGAGGACTCCGTCTGGCGCAACCGCGACGTCTTCGTCACCGGCCGCACCGAGATCGCCGAGTTCCTGACCCGGAAGTGGGAGCGCGAGCAGGAGTACGCGCTGCGCAAGGACCTGTGGGCCTTCGACGGAAACCGCATCGCCGTCCGCTTCCAGTACGAGTGCCGGGACACCGACGGCCGGTGGTGGCGCTCCTACGGCAACGAACTGTGGGAGTTCGACGAGCGCGGTCTGATGACCCGCCGCGAGGCGAGCATCAACGACGTACCGATCGAGGAGCGGGAGCGCCGCATCTTCGGCCCACGGCCGGAGCCGGAGCGCGGAGCCACGTTCCCCGTCCGGTGAACCCGGGGGAGTCACTAGGGTTTCCGGGATGACCGAACAGTCCACCCGGAAGCCCTTCCTCTACGTCGTCGTCTGCGCCGCCGGTATAGCCGCGGACGTCAGCAAACTGATCACCGCCGCGCAGGAGCGCGACTGGGAGGTCGGTGTCATCGCGACGCCCGTCGCCATGAACGGCTTCTTCGACACCGCGGCCGTCGAGGCACAGACGGGCCGCCCGATCCGGTCCGCCTGGCGCACGCCGGGTGAGCCGCGCCCGTTCCCGGCGCCCGACGCCGTGGTCGTCGCGCCCGCCACCTTCAACACCGTCAACAAGTGGGCGGCCGGCATCGCCGACACCCTCGCCCTGGGCACCCTGTGCGAGGTCGCGGGGCTCGGTGTGCCGATCGCCGTCCTGCCGTGCGTGGCCGACGCGCTGGCCTTCCACCCCGCCTACCGGGACAGTCTCGAACGGCTGCGCGGGATGGGCGTGCGGTTCGGGCAGCCGTACACCGGAGAGCCGGACGAGGACGGCGGACGGCCGGAGTTCGTCTGGGAAGGGGCGCTGGACCTGGTCGAACGCGGCTGACGGTCAGTCGCAGCCGACCGTGGGCCCCTCCGTCCGGCTGAACGGCTGGACCCGCTTCGTCTCCGTGCAGAACCGCTGCAACCTCTCTCTACCGCGAGGAGAAGCGCGAGACGCTGCCCTGTGCGCGGACCAGGGTGTCGGCGTGCTGCCCTGGAGCCCGCACGCCCGCGGCCGCGTCACCCGCGACTGGGACACCACGACCGAGCGCAGCGCCACCGCCTCCTTCGGCAGCAGCCTGTACCAGGAGGGCGACCGCACCATCGTCGAGGCGGTCACCCGCATCGCCGGGGAGCGGGGGTGCCTCGTGCCCAGGTCGCCCTCGCCTGGCTGCTCCACCAGGACGCGGTGACCGCGCCGATCCTCGGAGCGTCGAAGCCCGGGCACATTTAGGACGCGGTGGCCGCCGTGGAACTCCAACTGAGCGGCAAGGAGCTGGAGGAACTGGAGCGGCCCCGCACGCCGCATCCGATCGCCGGTCACTGAAGTCGTCCCACAGGGGCGCGGGGCTGTATCAATGTGCGCCTCCGCCGCGTGGGCGCGACCAGCCGCAACGGCCCCGCGGACGGACTGTCGCCTTTCCCGCGGAGCGCTCAGTGGGGCCCCTGCGGCGCGAACTCCGTCCCGCAGGGCCCCGCCCCCTCGCTCTCCGGCAGCTCCACCCTCGCCCCGTTCATCGTCAACGTCCGGTAGAACCCCCCGATCCGCTCCGCCGACCGCCCCACGTAATGCCCGATGAACGACCGCCGGAACCGATCCACCGCACGGTTCGGCTGCGACCCGTGCACCAGGCTGCCGTTGAAGAACAGGACATCCCCCGGCTCCATGTCCACCGGCACCGGCGCCAATCCGGGCGGCGGCGGAACGTACTCCCGGGCGAAGGACACCCCCGCATCCGCCTCCTCCGGGCAGAACAGGTCCATCCGGTGTGTGCCCGGCACGACCTCCAGCCCGCCGTTCTCCCGGTCGATCACCTCGCAGGCCAGCCAGGCCGCCACGCAGGTGCCCGGCTCCACCCGCAGATAGAAGTTGTCCTGGTGCAGCGCCTGTCCCCGGGCTCCCGGCGGCTTGAAGTAGAACATGCTCTGCGCGGCCAGGACCTCCTCGCCGAGGAGCACCTCCAGAACCGTGCGCAGCCGGGCGTCCAGCAGGACGTCGCGAGCGAGGTCGTTGATCTCGTGGGGGTGCATCACCCGGGGCCAGATGTGCAGCGGGTCGGCGCCCGGCCCGGCCGCGCGCGGCTCGAAGTGCCCGGGCACCGGGCCGGCCGCACGCAGCGCCGAGAACTCGTCGCACAGCCGCTCGGTCTCGTCGGCCCCGAAGAGCCCGCGCACGACCGTGAAACCGTCCTCCTCGAAACGCTCCCGGTGCCGCCGGAGCGCGGCAGGGTCCAGAATGGGTGCGCCGGCGGCGCCATTGCCCGTGACTGTCATGAGCGCACTCCTCGGTCAGGTGTCCCCGGCTCGACACGCTAGGCCACCGAGCCACCGAGGGGGATGCCCGTGCGTGCTGACGGATTGCCCGGCACTGCTGAGCACGGGTACGACGGGGACCCCGCACCGCCGCCCGGCCTGGTCGTGGTCGGCCACTTCGACCAGCCGCCCGGATACGGCGTCAACCGGCCGCGCGGGTCCGCGAGTTGGCTCTTCACCTGGACCACGGCAGGCCGGGGACGGCTCTGGCAGGGCGGGGTGGAGACCTCGGCCGGCGCGGGCCGGCTGGTCGTGCTCGCCCCGGGGGTCCCGCACGGTTACGCGGTCGGGCCCGGCGCCCGGCACTGGCGGTTCTGGTGGGCGCACTGCCAGGCCCGCCCGTCGTGGGCCGGGTGGCTGCGGCCGTACGACGCCGGTGACGGAGTGTATGCGGTCGCGTCCGCCCCGGCCGGAGTGCACGGCCGTGTCGAGGCGGCGTTCCGGCGGATGCACGCCGATGCCCACCGGCCCGGCGCCGGGGCACCGCCCGACGTGGTGGCCCCGGACGGGCAGATCGCCGTCGCGCACGGCAGCGCCGCCCGTGAACTGGCCCTGTGCGCACTGGAGGAGATCGTTCTCCTCGCCACCGCCGGTGCCCGCCCGGCGGCGCCCCGTCCCGGCCTCGACGCACGGATCCAACGGGCCCAGGAGCTGATCGACGCCGACCCCGGCGCCCCGCACACCGTCCGCTCGCTGGCCGGGCAGGTCTCCCTGTCACCGTCCCGCTTCGCCCATCTGTTCAGCCGCCAGCTCGGCCGGTCGCCCATGCGCGCCCTGCGCGAGGCGCGGCTGCGTCACGCCGCCCGGTTGCTCGAAGGCACCGATCTGCCCGTGGAACGCGTCGCCGCCGCCTCGGGTTTCGCCAGCCCCTTCCACTTCAACCGCGTCTTCCGGGAGCGCTACGGGACACCTCCCGGCGCGTACCGGAACGCGGTACAAGGCGGTCCGCGGGGTTGAGTAACGGTATGGTCATTGGTTCTGGGAGTAGACCTGGAAAGGGCCATGCCGGGAAGGCCCGAGGGGGTGAGCTGCTGTGCAGGCAGCAGTTCAATGGTTTCCGGGCGACGCCCGGGGTCGAGCGGAAACGCGCCGCGAAAAACAGAACGGACAGCCCGGAAATCCCTTTCGCGCCACACATTGACACACCGTCAAAAGGCCCTGACCGCGTACGCAATGCACGAAACCGCGAGATCCCTTGTTCCCTGTCGCTGACCTGTGCAAAGGTGTGCCTTGTCGGCGTCCGGACAACACGCCTTTCTTCGTGTGCGCAAGGCCACCGGGCCGACATACCCCTTGGTATGGACTTTTTATTCCGCATGTCCTTGAGAGGAATGCAGCCGTGAACGACGCAGGCCCGTCGAATTCCCCGGGTCCGGCCCGCAGGATCGGCGCGACGGACGAGCAACTGAGCGCCGAGCTCAGGAAGTGGACGGGGGCGACCCCCGCGCTTCACCCCGTCGGCGAACTGCTGGACCGGCACTGGGAGGCGGCCTCCGCCTACGCCCGGCTGTGCACCGACGGTCCGCGTTCCGCCGGAATACTCACCACCGCCGCCTTCACCCGGATCTTCGGCGAAACCCTGCGCCAGAACGGCCCCACCTCCGCGTGGCGGCCCCACCTGCTCGTCACCGTACGGCGTATCGCGGCCGAGTGGGCCACCGACCACAGACGCGACATGCTGCACCCGGAACTGCTGTCCGGGGCCGGCGAGGGGGAGCGGGTGGCCGCCCGGCTGCTGCCCCAGCAGCACCGGCGCCTGCTGTCCGGCGCCTTCCAGCGGCTGCCCCAGTCCGCGCGCTGCCTGCTGTGGCACGTCGAGGTCGAGGCCGAACCGCTCGCCGTCCCCGCCGGGTTGCTCGGCCTGGACGAGGAGGGCGCCCGCGTCGAACTGGGCCGGGCCCGTGACCGGCTGCGCGAGGAGAGCCTCCAGCTGCACCGCGAACTCGCGCCCGACGAGGAGTGCCGGCGCTATCTGCGCCTGCTCGACGTGACGTACCGGCGTGGCGCCCTCGACATCGACCCGGATCTACGCGCGCATATCCAGCGCTGCGGGCACTGCGCCGCTGCCGCGGACCAGCTCGACCAGTTCAACCACGGGCTCGGTCTCGCCCTGGCGGAGGGCGTGCTGGGCTGGGGCGGGCGAGAGTACGCGGAGAGCAGACCGAGCGGCGCCGCGGAGAGCGACGTGACCGACGCCCCGCGGCCGGGCACGGAGACGGCCATCGCGGAGAGGGGGCTCCCCGGCGGTGTGGCCGGTGAGGCCTTCCCCGACCCCGTAGTCCTCGCGGGCATGGTCGGGGAGTCGTTCACCGACCCGGTCGGCACGGCGGCCGCGCCACCCGTCCCCGCGACAGAGGGAGCAGCGCAGGCTCCCGCCCATGACGGCTTCCCCGCCCCGCCCGACGCCCCACCGGCCAGTGGAACCACCCCTGGCCCGCGCGCCGAGGGCCACCGCACAGCGGCCCGCAGATCCGCTCACAAGGCCGCCCGCCGTGCCGCCCGCCGCCGCACCGTCAGCGTGAGCATCCTGACCGTCAGTGGCCTGGTCGTCCTCCCGCTGGTCCTGTGGTCCCTGCTCAACTCCGGCGAGGGCTCCCCGCAGCCGGGTGCGGGACGGCCCTCCGAGACGCCCGGCCCGGATGCGGGCGAGTCGACGAGCGACTCGTCCTGGGTCGGGGCGGGCGACGCCGAGAAGGGGGCCCTGCGCGGCCGGCTGCACAACGTGGCCTCGGGACTGTGCGTCGGTATCGAGGGCGACAAGGCCGTCGAGGACGCGGAGGCCGAACTCACCACCTGCTCGTCGGCCGCCGCCCAGCAGTGGACGTACGAGACCGACGGCCTGCTGCGCAACGGCGCCGACCCCGATCTGTGCCTGGACTCGCAGCTCGGCTACTCGGTGCGGCTGGCCCCGTGCACGGGAGCGTCCCGGCCGGACACCAGGAACATCCGCTACGACTTCACCCTCCAGGGCGCCCTGGTGCCCCGCTGGAACCAGAACCTCGCCCTGGCTCCGGCCGCGACCGACGGCTCGGGAGCCCTCGTCCTCAAGACCCGGGCGGACGAGGAGGTCCAGCGCTGGGCGATCGACACCTCCAAGGCGGACCTCCAGATGGAGGTCGTCAACTGGAACGCCGCCGCCCCGGCGCCGCGGCCCACCCCCACGCCGTCGAAGACGCCCACGGCGACACCGACACCGACCCCGCCCGCCACCCCGTCGGCGACACCGCGGCCGACCCCGACCAGCGCGGCCCCCACCGGCTCGGACTGCTACCGCTACGGCTACCCCTGCGACGGGGACGGCCAGCACGGCTCTCCCGGCTACGGCTACCCGGGCTACGGCTACCCCGGTTATGGCTACGGGTACGGCGGCTACGGTGGCGGCGGGGATGGCCACCGCTGACCGGACGCGCGCTCAGACCCCGACGACGTGCAGTGACAGCCACAGCGCCACCACGGCCGGCACCAGCGTGGCCGGCACCGTGAGCAGTCCGAGCCGGGTGAACTCCCCGAGCCCGACCCGCTGTCCGTGCTGCTGCGCGATCCGCCGCCACAGCAGGGTCGCCAGCGATCCGGCGTAGGTGAGGTTGGGGCCGATGTTCACGCCGAGCAGCACCGCCAGCACGGCACCGGGACCGGCTCCGGCGGTCAGCGGCAGCAGCACCAGTACCGCGGGCAGGTTGTTGACGAGGTTCGCCAGGACCGCGGCCAGCGCGGCCACGCCCAGCAGCGTGAGCAGGCCCGATCCGCCGGGCAGCACCCGGTGGAGCGCGTCGGCGAGCCCGTGGTCGACGACCGCCCGCACGACGACGCCGAGGGCGAGCACGAACGCCAGGAAGGCCGGCGCCGCGGACCGCACCACCGTCAGCGCAGTGGCCCGCCGCCGCAGCAGCGCCCGCACGGCCAGCACGAGCGCACCGGCCAGGGCGGCCCACGCCGGCGCGATGCCGAGGGCGGAGGCCACGACGAACCCGGCGAGCGTGCAGCCCACGGTGATCAGGGCGAACAAGGGCAGCTCGGGAGGCCCTGCGGGGTCGGGGGAGGGGAGAGGAGCGGCCAGTTCGTCGTCGAAGAAGCGCCGGAAGACCAGGTACTCGGCGGCGATGGCCACCAGCCAGGGCAGCGCCATCAGCGCCGCGAACCGGGTGAAGCTCAGCCCGCTCGCCGTGAAGGCCAGCAGGTTGGTCAGGTTGGAGACCGGCAGCAGCAGCGAGGCGGTGTTCGACAGATGGGCGCACGCGTAGAGGTGCGGCCGGGCCTGGACGCCCATCCGGGTGGCGGTGGCGAGCACCACCGGTGTCAGCAGAACGACGGTGGCGTCCAGACTGAGCACGGCCGTGATGATGGAGGCCAGCGCGAACACCGCGGTCAGCAACCGCGTGGGACGCCCCGCCGCCCAGCGGGCCGTCCACGCCCCGCACGCCGTGAACAGCCCCTCGACGTCGCAGAAGTGGGCGAGCACCAGCACGGCCGCGAGGAAGCCGACCACGGGCCCCAGCCGCTGGATCTCCTCCCAGGCGTGGTCCGGCGGGATCACTCCGACAGCGACGGCGAGCCCGGCGGCGGGAACCGCCGACACGGCCTCGGGCAGCCCCCGCGGACGGAGCACGGCCCAGACAAGCACGGCGGCCAGCAGCGCCACGGACAGGACTTCGGCGAGCGGGGTGTTCAGGGCGGCGTCCTCCGCGACGTGATCAGGCCGTGCCCGCCCATGAAACCAGAGGTCGGCAAGAGAGCTACGACGGCCCTGCCCAGGCGGCCGGGGCCAGTGTCACGGCCGCCGGTTCGCCGGGCGTGCGCTTCGGGTCGGGGCCCAGCTGCCTGCCGGACGCAACGCGGCGCCCGGACAGCCGCGCAGGGTGCAGGTGCGCGACGAGACGTTGGCACCACGACCGGGAAGTTCCGCTGCCCGGCCCGGGATCCATCCGGCCGACGGAGGCACGCAGTCCGACGTGTGGCCGCGGGTACCGGTGCCGGGGCGGGGCGGGCAACTGCTGTGCGGCGGTCCCCGCTCGGTGCTCGACGCCGCAGGCGGTCGGCGAGCCGAGGACCGAGCGGAGACCGCCGCGCAACGGAGAAACCGCGTCCGTTCACATCCCGTCGAGCAGTTCCAGCTCCGCCCAGATCGTCTTGCCCTCGGTGGTGTGCCTGCTGCCCCAGCGCTGGGTGAGCTGGGCGACCAGGAGCAGACCGCGGCCCCCCTCGTCCCAGGTCTTGGCACGGCGCAGGTGTGGCGCCGTGTGGTTGGTGTCCGACACCTCGCAGATCAGCGTGGACGCGTCGTGGATCAGCCGCAGCCGGATGGGCGGGGCGCCGTAGCGGATGGCGTTGGTGACCAGCTCGCTCACCACCAGCTCCGCGGTGAACGTGGCCTCGATCAGCCCCCAGCGGTCGAGCTGGTCGACGACCTGCTTGCGGATGGGGGCCACCAGCGCCGGGTCGGCGGGGATGTCCCAGGTCGCCACCTGGGAGGACGGCAGGCCGCGGGTGCGGGCCAGCAGCAGGGCCACGTCGTCGGCGGAGCCGCCCGGCGGGAGCAGGGCGTGCAGCACGCGGTCGCAGGTCTCGTCCAGGGAGTCGGAGGGAGCCGACAATGCCTCACGGAGCATCCGGTGGCTCGCGTCGACGTCCCGCTCGCGGCTGGCGAGCAGCCCGTCCGTGTGGAACGACAGGACGCTGCCCTCCCGCAGCTCCACCTCGGCGGACTCGAACGGCAGCCCTCCGACCCCCAGCGGGGGCCCCGAGGGCAGGTCGAGCTGCCGGGCCGGGCCGTCCGGCGGGACCACGAGAGGCAGTGGGTGCCCGGCCCGGGCCAGGGTGCAGCGCCGCGACACGGGGTCGTAGACCGCGTACAGGCAGGTCGCGCCCACCTCCCCGGTGCCGGCGTCGCCGCCGGACTCCTGGGACAGCCGGACGACCAGGTCGTCGAGGTGGGTGAGCAGCTCGTCGGGGGCCAGATCGATGTCGGCGAGGGTGCGGACGGCGGTGCGCAGCCGGCCCATGGTGGCCGAGGCCTGGATGCCGTGGCCGACGACGTCGCCGACGACCATCGCGACGCGCATCCCGGACAGCGGGATCACGTCGAACCAGTCGCCGCCCACGCCGGAGCGGGTGGCGGGAAGGTAGCGGGAGGCCGCCTCCACAGCAGCGATGCGCGGCAGTGTGCGGGGCAGCAGGCTGCGTTGCAGGGTGAGTGTCGTCTCGCGCTCGCGGGAGTAGCGGCGGGCGTTGTCGATGCAGACGGCGGCCCGGGCCGTGACCTCCTCGGCCAGCAGCACGTCGTCGGCGGTGAAGGGCTCGGGGCGCCGGAAGCGGGTGAAGACCGCGACCCCGAGGGTCGTGCCCCTGGCCTGGAGCGGCACGGACAATGTGGAGTGGATGCCGTACTCGCGGATCCGCCGGAACCGGACCGGGTCCCAGGCGAGCCACTTCTCGAGATCGCCGCCGTCCGCTCCGGAGGCCACGATCGCATGACCCAAGATGAGCGAGGCGGCCTGCGGGGAGTCCTCCGGATAGACGTCCACCTGCCCCGGCTTGGCCACGGCCTCGGGGCTGCCCGGGTTGACCGACTGGTGGGCGGCCCGGCGCAGGCTCACCGGTGGGGCCGGCGGGCCTGCGGACTCGCCGCCGTGCTCCCGTACGTCGAGCAGGTCGACGCTGACGAAGTCGGCGAGCGCCGGGACGCACACGTCCGCCAGCTCCTGGGCCGTACGGGTGACGTCGAGGGTGGTGCCGATGCGCACGCTCGCCTCGTTGACCAGCTGGAGCCGCTCCCGTGACCGGTACTGGTCGCTGAAGTCGTGGGCGGTCACGCACACGCCCCGCACCTGCCCCGAATCGTCGGTCAGCGGTGCGAGCCGGGCCAGCCAGGCGTGCGCGGCCCGGCTCTCGCCGCTGGCCTTCATGTACGTCTGCATGTCCTGCCGCCGGCCGGTGCTCAGCACGCGGCGCAGATACTCCTCGAGCTCCGCGTTCTGCGGCCGGCTGCCGATGTCGGTGGGCCGCAGGCCCCGCATCCGGTCGGCGGGCAGCCCGAGGAGGTCCGCCATGGCGTCGTTGACGCCGCGCAGCCGCAGTCGCTCGTCGAAGATCATCGTGGCGCAGGGCGACTGCGTCAGGGCAGCTCGCACCAGCGGGTCGTCCGGCAGCTCCGGGCCGGGGGCCTCCGGCGGGGACACGGCGAGCCACTCGGCCGTCTCCGGGCCGTCGGGCGGTCTGCGGTGGGCGAGCACCCACGCGGAGACCGTGTGCCCGTCGCGGTGACGCAGTGTGAGTGTCCCGCTCCAGCGGCCGTCGGCGGGCACGGGCGGCGGCTCCGCTCCGTCGGCCAGCAGCTCGGCGGCCGGGCGGCCCAGCACCTCGGCGGCCGTGTGGCCCAGCAGACGGCGTGCGCCCTCGCTCCACTCGGTGAGAGTGCCGTCGGCGGCGATGACGGCACGGGCGGCCACGCCATCGTCGAACGGCTCGTCCGGACTCATCGTCGCCACTCCATACGGACACTCACAGTGATCAGGGAGGTCGCTTGAGTTCCAGACTAGTCCGTGGGCGCCGGACGTGGACCGGTAACCCCTGTGCCGCACGGGCTCGCACGGCCTCGCACGGTCAAGGCGCGATTCCGGCCGATGTGACCGCTGGGGCAGAACGGCGCTTCCGCACTCTTGACGGCCCTGTGTGACACCTCGACAGAATCTGTTTGTTCACGATGGGTTGTGAGTACTTCTGGTCCCTGATGAGGGAGAGCCGTCATGTCGGTCACGCGCAGATCGGTCCTGCTCGCCTCCGCCGCCGCGCCCGCGGCCGGAACACTGCTGGGCGTCCGGGAGGCGTGGGCCGCCGAGGAGACGCGCGGCGCGTCCGGCCGCCGCACCGTCGCCCTGCGCGACGGCTGGCGTTTCGCGCTGGTCAACCCGGGCGGGATCACCGACCCGACCGGCGACTACGCCGACGCCCACCTTCCCGGGCACGACGACTCCGGATGGCGCGAGGTCGCCGTCCCGCACGACTGGAGCATCGAGCAGACCCCCACCACCGAGCACGGCACCACCAGCGGCACCGGCTTCCTCCCCGGCGGCCTCGGCTGGTACCGCCTCGCCTTCACGCTGCCGCCCGCCCTCGCCGGCAAGCGGATCTCGGTGGAGTTCGACGGCGTCTACATGGACTCCTCCGTCTACTGCAACGGCAAGGAGGCCGGCCGCCACCCCTACGGCTACACCGGCTTCGCCCTCGACCTCACCGGCCTGGTGCACACCGACGGCACCACCGAGAACGTGCTCGCGGTCAAGGTGCAGAACCGGCTCCCCAGCAGCCGCTGGTACTCGGGCAGCGGCATCTACCGCGAGGCCCGCCTGGTGATCACCGAGCCGGTGCACGTGGCCCGCTGGGGCACCCGCGTCACCACGCCCGAGATCTCCGCCGAACGGGCCGTCGTACGGATCGACACGTCGGTGGTCAACGCGTCGGGCGCGGGCGCCGACGTCGAGGTCGTCTCCCGGATCGTCGATCCGAAGGGCCGGACGGTCGGGCGTACCTCCTCCACGACCGCCGTCGCCCGCGAGAAGACCGAGACCCACGAACTCACGGTCCGGCGCCCCGACCTGTGGGACATCGCGGCCCCCCACCGCTACACCCTGCACACCGAACTGCGCGTCGGCGGCAGGATCACCGACACCTACCGCACGCCCTTCGGCTTCCGCACCTTCCGCTTCGACCCGGACGAGGGCTTCTTCCTCAACGGCACCCACCACAAGCTCAAGGGCGTCGACCTCCACCACGACCTCGGCGCGCTCGGCGCCGCGGTCAGCATCGACGCGATCCGCCGCCAGATGGAGATCATGCGGTCCATGGGAGTCAACGCCCTGCGCACCTCCCACAACCCGCCCGCGCCCGAGGTGATCCAGGTCTGCGAGGAGCTGGGCATCGTCATGCTGGTGGAGGCGTTCGACTGCTGGCGCACCGGCAAGAACCGCTACGACTACGGCCGGTTCTTCGACGAGTGGTGCGACAAGGACGCCACCGAGATGGTGCTGGCGGCCCGCAACTCGCCCGCCGTGCTGATGTGGTCCATCGGCAACGAGGTCCCCGACTCCACCTCCACCGCCGGCCTCGCCATGGCCGACCGGATCATCGCCGCGATCAGGGCCGCCGACGACACCCGCCCGCTGGTCATCGGCTCCGACAAGTACCGCCGCCTCCCCGCCAAGGGCTCCGCGGCCGACCTGATGCTGGCCAAGCTGGACGGCCTCGGCCTCAACTACAACACCGCCAAGTCGGTGGACCAGTTGCACGCGGCCTACCCGCACCTCTTCCTCTTCGAGTCCGAGTCCTCGTCGGAGACCTCGACCCGGGGCGAGTACCAGGAGCCCGAGCACCTCAACACCGGCGAGAACTACACGCCGGGAAGGCGCGGGACCTCCTCCTACGACAACAACCTCGCCTCCTGGACGATGAGCGGCGAGTACGGCCACAAGAAGGACCGGGACCGCAAGTGGTTCACCGGGCAGTTCCTGTGGTCGGGCATCGACTACATCGGCGAGCCCACGCCGTACGACGTCTTCCCGGTCAAGGCGTCCTTCTTCGGCGCCGTCGACACCGCCGGCTTCCCCAAGGACATGTACTACCTGTTCCAGAGCCAGTGGACCGAGAAGCCGATGGTCCATCTGCTGCCGATGACCTGGAACCACGCCGAGGGCGACACGGTCGAGGTCTGGGCGTACGCCAACGTCGACACCGTCGAGCTGTACCTCAACGGAAAATCCCTGGGCGTACGGCGGTTCGACACCAAGAAGACCGTCGACGGCCGCACGTACCTGGAGACGACCGAGGCGACCGGCGACGACAAGAACTTCACCGACGGCCCCTACCCCGGCAGCTACACCAGCCCGAACGGCAGTGCTGGCAAGCTGCACCTGACCTGGAAGGTGCCCTACCGGCCGGGCGAGCTGAAGGCCGTCGCGCGGCGGGACGGCAAGGTGGTCGCCACCGACGTGCTGCGCACCGCCGGCGCCCCGCACGCGGTACGCCTGACGCCGGACCGCGAGTCCCTCGCCGCCGACGGGCGTTCGCTGGTCTTCGTGACCGCCGAGGTGGTCGACCGGCGCGGTGTGGTGGTGCCCGACGCGGAGCACCTGCTCTCCTTCGAGGTGGCGGGCGGCTCCCTCGCCGGGCTCGACAACGGCCGCCAGGAGAGCGCCGAGCGCTACCAGGCGAGCACCCGCACCGCCTTCCACGGCAAGGCCCTCGCCATCGTCCGCTCCGGCACGAAGGCGGGCACGTTGAAGGTGACCGCCCGCGCCGACGGCCTGCGCACCGGCACGGCGACCGTACGCGCCACCCGGGCGGGGGACCGGGCCGAGACCGCCCCGCCCGCCTTCCGGCCGGAGCACCCGGCGCCCGTCGACTACCCCCATGCGGACGCCAGTTACTCAGGCCGCCCGGACACCCTGCCGGCCGCCATGCTCGACGGCGACCCGGCCACCGGCTGGTCCAACGGCTTCTACAAGCAGGCCACGGCCCTGCTGCCCGCCTTCGACGGCGCCCGCACCGAGGACTGGGTCACGGTCGACCACGGACGCACCCGGGGCTTCGACCGGGTGGACGTCTCCTTCACCGTGGACGCCACGCACAGCCTGCCCGCGGCCGTCGAGGTGGCGGTGTGGGACGGCCGTGCGTGGCGGGCCGTGGAGGACATGGCGATCGACTGGGCAACCGCCTCCGACGCCCTGACGGTGATCACCTTCAAGGCCGTCCGCGGCTCCCGGATCCGGCTCACGATGACGAGCCGCCACCCCGATGAGGCCCGGGGTGCCCTCCGCATCAGCCGGCTGGAGACCCCGGCCGCCTGAATCCTAGGGAGGCACGGTCCGGGCGGGCGGCGACAAGCCAGTCCCGTCCGGACCGTTGACGGGGCGTCACATCAGCCACAACCATGGCGGGCATCTGCATCTGGGAGCGCTCCCACGCCGAGCGTCACCCGCACCTCCTCAGAGGAGCCCGGACGTGAAACGACGCAGAACCGCCCTGTTGTCCCTGACGGCCCTCCTGGCGACCGCGCTCACGGCGCTGCCCTCGGCGCCGGCCGGGGCCGAAGAGACCGAGCAGGTCAGGAACGGCACCTTCGACACCACCACGGACCCCTGGTGGACGACCAGCAACGTCACCGCGGGCCTGTCCGACGGACGGCTCTGCGCCGACGTCCCCGGGGGCACCACCAACCGCTGGGACGCCGCCGTCGGGCAGAACGACATCACCCTGGTGAAGGGGGAGTCGTACCGCTTCTCCTTCAGCGCGACCGGCACGCCGGCGGGACACGTCGTGCGGGCCATCGTCGGCCTGTCGGTGTCGCCGTACGACACCTACCACGAGGTGTCGCCGCAGCTCAGCGTCTCCGGCGACACCTACTCCTACACCTTCACCGCGCCCGTGGACACCGCCCAGGCCCAGGTCGGCTTCCAGCTCGGCGGCAGCGCGGATCCCTGGCGCTTCTGCCTGGACGACGTCTCGCTGCTCGGTGGAGTGGCGCCGGAGCCGTACGAGCCCGACACCGGGCCCCGGGTCCGCGTCAACCAGGTCGCCTATCTGCCCGCCGGGCCGAAGAACGCCACCCTGGTCACCGACGCCACGGCGAAACTGCCCTGGGAACTCAAGAACTCCGGCGGGACGGTGGTCGCCCGGGGCACGAGCGTGCCGCGCGGCGTGGACGCCTCCTCCGGGCAGAACGTCCACTCCATCGACTTCGGCGCCTACCGCAAGAAGGGCACGCGCTTCACCCTCGTCGCCGACGGCGAGACCAGCCGCCCCTTCGACATCGACGCGAGCGCCTACGAGCGGCTCCGGGTGGACTCGGCGAAGTACTACTACACCCAGCGCAGCGGCATAGCGATACGCGAGGACCTGCGGCCCGGCTACGGACGCCCCGCCGGGCACGTGGGCGTGGCACCCAACAAGGGCGACACCGCCGTGCCGTGCCAGCCCGGCGTCTGCGACTACACCCTGGACGTCAGCGGCGGCTGGTACGACGCCGGCGACCACGGCAAGTACGTCGTCAACGGCGGCATCTCCACCTGGGAGGTGCTGAGCACCCACGAGCGCGCGCTGCACGCCCGCACCGGCGACGCCGGCAAGCTCGGCGACGGCACGCTCGCCATCCCCGAGAGCGGCAACAAGGTCCCCGACATCCTCGACGAGGCCCGCTGGGAGCTGGAGTTCCTGCTGAAGATGCAGGTGCCCGGCGGGAAGCCGCTGGCCGGCATGGCCCACCACAAGATGCACGACGAGCAGTGGACCGGCCTGCCGCTGCTGCCCAGTGAGGACCCGCAGAAGCGCGAACTGCACCCGCCGTCCACCGCGGCCACCCTCAACCTCGCGGCCACGGCGGCGCAGGCGGCCCGCCTCTACCGGCCCTACGACAAGACGTTCGCCGACAGAGCGCTGGCGGCCGCCCGCAAGGCCTGGTCGGCGGCGCTCGCCCACCCCGACCGCTACGCCTCCGAGAGCGACGGCATCGGCGGCGGCGCCTACCCCGACAGCGACGTCACCGACGACTTCTACTGGGCGGCGGCCGAGCTGTACCTCAGCACGGGCGAGAAGCGGTTCGAGGAGTACCTCCTGAAGTCGCCGGTCCACACGGCCGACATCTTCGGCCCGCTCGGCTTCGACTGGGCCCGCACGGCCGCGGCGGGACGGCTCGACCTCGCCATGGTGCCGAACAAACTGCCCGGCCGGGACAAGGTCCGCCAGTCCGTCGTCAAGGGCGCCGACCGCTACCTGGCCACGCTGAAGGCACAGCCCTACGGCATGCCGTACGCGCCGGACGGCAACAAGTACGACTGGGGCTCCAGCCACCAGATCCTCAACAACGCCGTCGTACTCGCCACCGCGTACGACATCACCGGCGCCTCGAAGTACCGGGACGGCGCGCTCCAGAGCATGGACTACGTCCTGGGCCGCAACGCGCTGAACATCTCCTACGTCACCGGCTACGGCGAGGTCAGCGCCCAGAACCAGCACAGCCGCTGGTACGCCCGCCAGCTCGACCCGAACCTGCCGAACCCGCCGAAGGGCACCCTCGCCGGAGGACCGAACTCGAGCATCCAGGACCCCTACGCACAGAGCAAACTCCAGGGCTGCGTCGGCCAGTTCTGCTACATCGACGACATCCAGTCCTGGTCGACCAACGAGCACACGATCAACTGGAACGCCGCCCTGACCCGCATGGCCGCCTTCGTGGCGGACCAGGGGTAGGCCGGACGAGCGCGCCGGGTGCCGGGGAGTCCGCCGACAGGACGCCTCCGGCACCCGCGCGTAGCCTGGTGTCATGCACGCGGTGCGGGTAGCCGGCATCGAGGTCGCCTACGACCGGGACGGCCGGGGCCCGCCCCTGGTGCTCGCGCACGGCGCCACGACCGACGCCCGCCTGTGGCGTGCGCAGCTCGCGGACCTGGCCGACGAGTTCACAGTGGTCGCCTGGGACGAGCCCGGGGCCGGCCGCTCCTCCGACGTACCGCCCTTCTTCGTCCTGGCGGACTACGCCCGCTGTCTGGCGGCCGTCATCGAGGACGTGGGCCTCGGCCCCGCCCATGTCGGCGGCCTGTCCTGGGGCGGGACCGTCGTGCTGGAGCTCTACCGGCACCATCCCGAGCTCGTCCGAACGCTCGTCCTCGTCGACACCTACGCCGGCTGGAAGGGCTCGCTGCCCCCGGCGGAGGTGCGGTCGCGGGTCGAAGGGGCGGAGCGGATGCTCGCCGTCCCGGCCGAGGAGTTCGCACCGACCATGCCCGGCCTGTTCGCCGGGCGGCCACCGGCCGAAGCCGTCCGCCTGCTGTCCGTGATGTCCGCCGACACCCGGCCCCGGAGCATGCGGACGGAACTCACCATCATGGCCGAGGCCGACCATCGCGACCTGCTGCCCAGGATCACGGTGCCGACCCTGTTGCTGTGGGGCGAGCTCGACACCCGCTCCCCGGTGGACCTCGTCGCCCGTCCGCTCCTGGAGGCGATCCCGGAGGCCACCCTGGTCGTGCTGCCCGGCACCGGGCACCTCAGCAACATCGAGGCTCCGGAGCCGTTCAACCGGACTGTTCGGGAGTTCTGTCGCGCCTACTCCTGAGCACGAGTTCCGGAGGCCGCTCATGGGCGGTCAGGGTGTGCAGCCGGGCCTGGTCGAGCGGCTCGTGCACCTCGACGTACTCGCCGTGCGGCAGCCGCTTGATCACGCCGGTCGCCCGGCCGTGCAGCACCAGCTCCCGATCGCGCAGCTGGAGTCCCAGGCAGATCCACCGGGTGACGACGAAGACGACGGCCGGGACGACGAACATCGCGATGCGCACCGCCCAGGTCACCGTGTTGATCGACAGGTGGAAGCGGGTCGCCACGATGTCGTTCCCGCCGCCCGCCAGCAGCACCAGGTAGAGGCTGATCCAGGCCGCCCCGATCGCCGTGCGGACCGGGCGGTTGCGCGGCCGGTCCAGCAGATGGTGCTCGTGCCCGTCACCGGTGAACCTGGCCTCCAGGAACGGGTACACGCCGATGAAGAGCAGCAGCAGCGGGAACACCACGATCGGGATGAACACGCCCAGCACCAGTGTGTGGCCCCACAGCGTGATCTCCCAGCCGGGCATGATCCGCACCAGCCCCTCGGCGAAGCCGAGGTACCAGTCGGGCTGGGCGCCCGTGGACACCTGGTCGGCGCGGTAGGGGCCGTACGACCACACCGGGTTGATCGTCGCCACCGCCGCCATCAGCGCGAGCACCCCGAACACCAGGAAGAAGAACCCGCCCGCCTTCGCCAGGTACACCGGCATGAACGGCGCGCCGACGACATTGCGTTCGGTGCGCCCGGGGCCCGCGAACTGGGTGTGCTTGTGGTACACGACCAGCAGCACATGGACGACGATCAGCGCCGCCATGACCCCGGGGATCAGCAGGACGTGCAGCGAGTAGAAGCGGGCCACGATGTCGTCGCCGGGGAACTCGCCGCCGAACAGGAACATCGCCAGGTACGTCCCCACGATCGGCACCGACAGCAGCGCGCCGTGCACGAACCTCAGGCCCGTGCCGGACAGCAGGTCGTCCGGCAGCGAGTAGCCGAACAGGCCCTCGAACAGGCCGAGGAAGAGCAGCAGCCAGCCGAACAGCCAGTTGATCTCCCGCGGCTTGCGGAACGAGCCGGTGAAGAAGTGCCGCATCATGTGCGTCAGCATCCCGGCGACGAAGACCAGCGCCGCCCAGTGGTGCAGCTGCCGGATCAGCAGCCCGCCGCGCACGTCGAAGCTGATGTCCAGCGTCGAGGCGTACGCCTCGGACATGCGCACGCCGTTCAGCGGTGTGTAACTCCCCTGGTAGGTCACCTCGTTCATCGACGGATGGAAGAACAGCGTCAGATACACGCCGGTGAGGACCAGCACCACGAAGCTGTACAGGCAGATCTCGCCGAGCAGGAAGGACCAGTGGTCGGGGAACACCTTGCGCAGGTACTTGCGGCCGAGCGTGTGGGTGCCGAGCCGGCCGTCGAACCAGTCGGCGAGGCGCTCGCCCCTCCCGGGCCGCTCGACGGCCCTCACGCCGCCTCCCTGGGCAGGTGGGCGAGCTTGTCCGGGTTGGCGACGACGTAGATGCCCCGCACCCGGTCGCCCTCCGGGGTGAGGTCCAGGACCAGGACGGCGTAGGGCGCGTCCCCGTCGAACAGCACCGCCGCGTCGTCGCCGTTGACGCGCCGGTAGCGGAACACGGGGTTGCTCGGGCCGCCCCGGCCGGACGTGAGCAGGCGGGCCACCTTGTCCCGGCCGTGCACCGGGCGCAGGGTCGCCGGCTTGCGCTTGCCGCCGGCGTCGGTCCACGCCGTGACGTCCGGCGCGAGGACCTCCATCAGCTCGGCGATGTCCCCGCCGAGCGCCGCCCGCACGAACCGCTCGGTCGCCTCCCGCCGCACCCGCGGATGCGCCTCGTACCGCGGCCGCCGCGCGTGCACGTGCTCCCGGGCCCGGTGCGCCAACTGCCGTACGGCGGCGGGGGAGCGGTCGATGATCTCGGCTATCTCGGCGTGCGGGTAGCCGAACACCTCGCCCAGGACGAACACGGCCCGCTCCAGCGGGGTCAGCGCCTCCAGGACCACCAGCATCGCCAGCGACACCGACTCCGAGCGCAGGGCCGGGCCGTCGGCGGTGTCGGTCGCCTCGTCGGCGACCAGGGGTTCGGGCAGCCAGGAGCCCACGTACGTCTCCTGTCTGCGGCTGATCACGGCGCGGCGGCGCAGCGCGTGGTTGACCCCCACCCGGACCAGATAGGCGCGGGGATTGTCGACGCCGGCCAGGGGAGCGCCCCCGCCGCGGGCCGTCCAGGACAGCCATGTCTCCTGCAGGACGTCCTCGGTGTCGGCGACACTGCCGAGCATGTTGTAGACGACGCCGAACAGCAGCTCGCGATGGTCGACGAACACCCCGGTCGCCTCGTCGAGCGGGGCGGCGGTGCCGGACACGGGGATCTCGGTCATGCTTGGTCCTCCCAGAGACGCGCTCACTACTGCGAGCCGCTCGGGAACCCGGAATGTGACATCGCGCGGTGTGATGTGATGCAGATCTCAGCGGATGGCCGGGGCGTGTCGCCTCCGGTACCGCATGTCCTGCCCTCTGACCAGGGGGTATTTACGAGTCAGTACCCGAGCGGTACCGTAAAGGCATGCCAGCTCTCAACGTGGAGTTCAGCGACCGCGAACTTGAGGACCTGCGGCAGATCGCCAAGGAGCGCGGTACGTCCATGAAGGCGCTTGTCCGCGAGGCGGCCGCGGCCGACATAGCCCGCCACCGGGCCCTCCAGGAGGGCGCGGAGGCCTTCCGCAGGTTCTTCGCGACCCACGCCGACGAGTTCGCCGCCGCGTTCCCCGACGACGAATCGCCCAGCAAGGGCGAAGGGCGGGCCGCCTGACCGATGGCACCCGTCATCCATATCGACGTGCCCTGGCTGCTTCAGCGCCACGAAGAGGTCCTGCCGGACCAGCCCACCGTCAACGACTTCTCCGCACTGGTCGCCGCCGTCGCCCGGCACCGCGTCGACCCGCCGCGCCTCGGGGTGAACTCCGACGCGGCCTGGCGGGCCGCCGCGCTGCTGCACACCATCACAGTGCTCCGCCCCCTGCCATCGGCCAACGCCCGCTTCGCGTGCGCGACGGCCGTGGCCTACATGTTCGTCAGCGGCGTCGGCATCGACCCGCCCTACGGTGCTCTCGTCGACCTCGCCCGCGACCTGATGGCCGGCACCACCGACGTCTACGGCGCCGCGGACCGGCTGCGGTCCTGGCAGATCTGAAAACGTCGAAAACCGGTGCGACCAGCGCGCATGCGTTCCCGTTTCTGACTTTCTGTCAATGGGCTTGATGTGCACGGGCGCCTTGTTGGTCGTGTGGGGGTTGTGCAAGAGTGAAACGGACGTGCGGGGGGAATGGCCGAGTGTCGCACGCGTTTCGCAGACCGGGTCCGATTCGCCGTCGGTGAATTCGCACCTCCCGCGCCGCGCCAAAAGAGGTACGCACCAACCGGGCTCCTTTTTCGGCGGCAGGACTTCCGTGTGTCACATGCGCGTGGGAAGGAACCATCTCAGTGCCCACCCCCCACCCCCCTCGTCCTCCGTATCCCCCGCCCGGCGGGGATGCCGGGGAATCCGACGAATCTCTCGCCGCCCCGCTGAGAGGCAGCCCGCAGGGCGGGGTCGCCGCCCATTCCGTCGCGCTGCTCATGGCGCGGCACTGGCAGCCGGTGTACGAGTACGCGGTCATCTGTCTCGCCTCGTCGGCGCAGGTCGCCGAGATGGTCACGGGGACCGCCTTCCACCGGACCCTGAACCGCCTCGCCTTCGGCGAGTCGGCCGTCGCGCTGCGCCCGGCGCTTCTGGTGACCGTGCGCGACACAGTCCGGGAGTGGTCCGGCGACGATCGAATATCCGCGGTGCTGCCAGCGTTGCAGAAACCGGCCGGAGGGCGCGGGCTGCGCGCGGCGACGTCCATGACGCCCGAAAATCGCGCCCTCGCGGAGCGGGCATTTCAGGCACTTCCCGCGGCCGCGCGCTGTTTGCTCTGGCACGTCGAGGTCGAGGCCGATCCTTTAAGCGTCCCGGCCGGCCTCCTGGGCATGGATACCGACATCGCGTCGGCCGCACTCGAACAGGCGCGTGCCGCATTCCGCGAGGGTTGTGTACATGCCCATAGCGAACTCGCACCGACCCAGGATTGCCGCTTCTACAACCGCCTCCTCGACGTCCCGATCCGCCGGGGCGGCGCACTGCTGCCCGACGTCCAGGAGCATCTGGCGGAGTGCCGCTACTGCCGGAACGCGGCCGAGCAACTGAGCCATTTCGAGGGCGGGCTGGGCCCGCTGATCGCCGAAGCGGTGCTCGGTTGGGGCGTCCGCCGCTACCTCGACTCGCGCCCGGGCCGGACCTCGCACGGCACGCGGGGTGGGCGTGCGGGCCGGCGCGGCGGAGGGCGGCTCGAGGGCGGACGCCACCGCCTGCTGTCCCGGATCCCCATGCAGGTCCGCCGGGTTCCGGGCGCACGCATCCCGGACGCGATGCGCTCCTCCCGGGCGCTGCTCTCGGGCGTCGGCGCGGTGTCGGCCGGGGTGCTGGCGACCGTGCTCATCATCAACGCGTCGTCCTACGACGGCGGCCAGGCCGACCCGGCCGGCTCCAACAGTGCCGTCGGCGGCAACGGCGCCGAGTCCGTGACGCCGCCCGACACGGCCGGGCTTCCCACGGCACCGGGCGTGACGCGGCTGCGCAACGCCGGCGCCGGCCTGTGCCTCGACGTCCGGGACCTGCCGAAGGAGGGCTCGGGGACGAAGCTGGCGGAGTGCTCGACGGCGTGGACCCAGCAGTGGACGTACGAGAACGACGGGCTGCTGCGCAGCGTCGCCGATCCCGGCCTGTGCCTGGACTCGCACAAGGACGCCGGCGTCGTCGTCCTCGGCACCTGCGCCGACGAGGACGCCGAGCGGGGCGAGGACGTGCGCTACGACCTCACCGTGCAGGGGGAGTTGCTGCCCCGCTGGGACGAGCAGCTCGCCCTCGCCTCCACCAACGACGACCCCGATGCCGACGTCGTCGTCAAGGTCCGCGACCGCTCCGACGAGCAGCGCTGGCAGGCCGAGCCCGTGCCGACGACGGCGGGCTCCCTGTCGATCGAGGAACAGGAGGGCCCGACGGCCCGGCAGGTGACCCTGCCCCACGGCCGCACGGCGTGACCACGGGCCCCGGGCCCGAGCGGGGCTGCGCGGCGCGCGCGTCGCGCAGCCCACGTGTCAGGCCGGGTCCTCGACGAGGTCGGCCGGACCGATCGTGCCCGGCGTGGCATGGCCCGACAGGGCGAGGGTGAGGTCGAGCTCGGCCAGCAGGCAGCGGATGACGTGTTCGACGCCCGGCCGGCCGTCGAGGCCGAGACCGTAGACGTACGGGCGGCCGACGAGGACGGCGCGGGCGCCGAGGGCGAGTGCCTTGAAAATGTCGTCGCCGGTGCGGATGCCGCTGTCGAAGAGGACGGTGAGCCGGTCGCCCACGGCCTCCGTCACGCGGGGCAGCGCGTCGGCCGTCGCGACGGACCCGGCCACCTGGCGACCGCCGTGGTTGGAGACGACGACACCGTCCATGCCCGCTTCCGCGGCCTGCCGGGCGTCGTCCGGGTGCAGAACGCCCTTGAGGACGATCGGGCCGTCCCAGTTCTCCCGC
The DNA here is from genome assembly GCF_001270025.1 of Streptomyces azureus. Taxonomy (NCBI): domain Bacteria; kingdom Bacillati; phylum Actinomycetota; class Actinomycetes; order Kitasatosporales; family Streptomycetaceae; genus Streptomyces; species Streptomyces azureus. Next base: position 43,146 of record NZ_DF968186.1, read on the forward strand.
AGGAACGCCAGGTCCGGCCAGCTCTTCGCCGGGTCGGCGAACATCCCCACGAAGTGCGTCACGGCCGCGTTGGGATCCTCGTGCACCGGCTTGGCCAGACCCGCCTGGAAGGCCGGGTCCGAGAAGTAGTTGGCCGTGCCGACGCCGTGCAGGAACGGCAGATACGCCTGGTCGAGATCGCGCGGCCGCCACGCCAGCAGCGGCGTGTCCAGGGTGACCACGAGCACGCTGAACCCGGCCGCCCTCGCTCGGTTCAGGAAACTGCGGGCCACCTCGGGGTCCCTGGGCCAGTACAGCTGGAACCACCGCTCGGCGTCGCCCATCGCCTCGGCGACCTGCTCCATGGGCGTGCTTGACGCGGACGACAGGACGAAGGGCACGCCCTGCGCGGCGGCGGCCCGGGCAGCGGCGGACTCGGCGTCCGGGTGCATGATCGACAGCACCCCGACCGGGGCCAGCGCCAGCGGGGCCGGCAGGGCACGGCCCAGCACCTCGACCGACAGGTCGCGTTCGTGCACGTCCCGCAGCATGCGCGGCACGATCCGACGGCGCTCCAGGGCCGCCCGGTTGGCGCGGGCCGTGCTGCCGTTGCCCGCGTTGCCCGCCACATAGCCGACCGGGCCGGGCCCGAGCCGCTGCTCGGTCAGCTCCTCCAGCCGGGTCAGATCGGTGGGCAGCCGTGGTACGGCACCCGTCATCCCGTTCAGATAGATCTCGTACTGGAAGTCCGCCCAGTGCTTGCCCACCGTACGCAACCGCCTCTCGTCGTCTCCTCGTCGAGACCGTGGCCCACGGCCGACGATACCGAGCGGTATGCGCGATGGCGGATCAGGGGCGGCCCCCCGCCGCGTCCAGGAGGCGGGCGAGTGCGTGCGGTTGCGAGAACATCGGCCAGTGGCCGGTGTCCAGTTCCACGAGCTCCCAGTTGTCACTCTTGAGGAGCTCGGCCACCGCCGGCATCGGCTCGTCCCCGTCGAGGAGGCACTTCACATACGTCGCCGGGAGCTCGCCCAAGGGGCCGGCGAGCACGGCCGGTTCGGTGAGCGTGGCACCCGGATGCGGGGTCGCGTCGACGATCCGGGCGATCTGCTCGTCCGTCAGCCCCTGCCCCGCGTAGTCCGGTGCGCCGAGCGGCGGCCAGAACCCGTCGTGCTCGGCGATCGCCTGCCGCACGGCGTCGCTCGGCCAGCCCGACAGGAACGACTCCCCGTCCACCGGCACGTTCGCGTCGACGAACACCACGCGCCGCAACCGGTCACCGATCCGCTCGGCTGCCTGCCCGACCGGTATGCCCGCGTAGCTGTGGCCCACGAGGACGACGTCGCGCAGGCCGAGGCGCTCCACCTCGTCGACGATGTCCCGCACGTGCGTCTCCGGTCCGGCCGCCACACCCTGCTTCTCGGCGAGGCCCGAGAGTGTCAGCGGATGGACGTCATGCCCGGCGCCGCGCAGCTCCGCGGCCACCTCGTCCCACGCCCACGCCCCGAGCCACGTCCCTGCCGCCATTATGAAGTTGGTCATGCCGGCAACGTAGCCGAAGGGTCTGACAACGCCCCCTCGTCGCCGGGCCCGGTGACCGGCGGCACCGGCACGTCGGCCGTCCGGGCCAGCCGCGCGCCCTCGGGCCCGTACACCGCCCGGGGTTCGGGGAACAGCCGCAGCAGAGTCAGGAACAGCACCGCCGCCGCCACCAGCGACACGGGCAGGCCGATGTCGACCCCGTTCGCGAGGCCGCCGAGCGGTCCGACGAACTGCCCGGGCAGGTTGGTGAAGAGCACGCCGGTCAGCGCCGAGACCCACCAGGCGGTCACGCCCCGCCAGTTCCAGCCGTGCGCGAACCAGTAACGGCCGCCGCGCTGACGGCGGTTGAAGACCTGGAGCGCCTCCGGGTCGTACCAGCCGCGCCGTGTCCAGTAGCCCAGCATCATCACGACCATCCACGGAGTGGTGCAGGTGATGATCACCGTGGCGAAGGCCGAGATGGACCGCACGAGGTCCAGCCCGAACCGGCCGGCGAAGACGAACCCGATCGACAACGCGCCGACCAGCAGCGTCGCCTGGACCCGGGACAGCCTCGGGAACACCGACGAGAAGTCGAGCCCGGTCCCGTAGAGCGCGGTCGTGCCCGTCGCCATGCCGCCGATCAGCGCGAGCAGGCACATCGGCAGGAAGAATCAGCCCGGCGAGATCGCGAGCAGCCCGCCCACGAAGTCGGGGGCCGCCGGATCGGCGTACTGCGGCGCCTTGTTCGCGATGATGCTCGCGGTCGTCAGGCCGAACAGGAACGGCAGCAGCGTCGCGATCTGCGACAGGAACGCGGCCCCGATCACCTTCCGGCGCGGGGTGCTCGCCGGGATGTAACGCGACCAGTCGCCGAGGACCGCCCCGAACGACACCGGGTTCGACAGCACGATCAGCGTCGCCCCGATGAACGACGGGCAGAACAGGGCCGTCGTCGCCGCGTCCGCCGAGTCGGTGAAAGCGCCCGCGTACGAGGGGTCGAAATCGCCCGCGAACGCCACGGCGCCGAGGAGGAACAGCGCGCTCGCGGAGGTCACCGCGAGCAGGCGGATGACACCAGAGGACGGTTCATCCATTCTCGGTGGTGTGAGTGGACCGATCCTCCACTCTGTGGTCACTCCTCGTCATCCGTGTGCTCAGCGTGATCCGCTTGATCCGGCTCGGCGTCCGGCCCTTGGGCCCGGACCCGCTGCACGTGTTCGAGGGAATCGCGCAACTCCGTGAGCCAGTCGTCGGTGTGACGCTGGACCAGGCGCACGCACCAGGCCAGCGCGTCGCTGCGGCTGCGGGCGACGCCGCCGGCGATCAGGGTGTCGAGGACCTGGCGTTCCGGCTGGCGCAGCCGCGTCATCACGGGCGCGGCCACGTGCGTGAAGAGCGTCCGCCGCCCGCCGCACTCCACACCCCAGGACACCTTCCGTCGGAACCGGTGCTCGGCCTCCCGGGCCACGGCCATCCGCTCCTCGCGCGTGCGTTCCCGGAACTCCTGCACCCGGCTCTCCAGGGCCGCCTCCCGCTCGGCGGCCGGGGCGTCCTCGGCAAGCCGGGGTTCGGGGACGCGGCCGATCACGGTGATCTCCTCGCGGTCGACCGTGATCTCGGTCAGTTCCTCGAAGAGGTCGTCGGGCAGACGGCCGGCGAACCAGCCGCGCAGTTTCTCTCGCTGCTCTGTCGTAATCATGTAATGACGATTACTCGGCCTGAGCATGAACACAAGGGGCCGCGAAGCAGTCGGCCGAGAGCGGAATCGGAATGTTTCAGGCCTATTAACGAACACGCGGAAATCGGCCATCTGGCCGCTTCCTGATCCCGGAGTCCGCGCGGTTACGGGCTTCGCGCGGGCGCATTCCGTAACTTCACGCCACTGATTCAACACGCAATGTTACTGAAACCGGTGGGGTCGATGTGTGTTTCGGAGGCGGACTCGGCAGACTCGCGGTCGCCGCCCCGGGCACCGATCGAGCACGGGCCGGCACACCCTGTAATCGAGCGGAAGGATGCACACAATGCGGAACACCGCGCGCTGGGCCATGACCCTCGGCCTGACGGCCACCGCCGTCTGCGGACCCCTGTCCGGGGCCGCGCTAGCCAGTCCGGGTCAGGCCCCCACCGCGCTCTACGCCCCGTCGGCCCTCGTTCTCACGGTGGGCCACGGTGAGAGCGCGGCCGCCGCGACTCCGGAACGCGCGGTCACTCTGACCTGTGCCCCGAGGCCCTCCGGCACGCACCCGGTCGCCGGCTCGGCCTGCGCGGAACTGCGCGGTGTCGGCGGCGACGTCCACGCCCTGACCGCCACGGACGGCGTGATGTGCACCAAGCAGTACGACCCGGTGGTCGTCACCGTCGACGGTGTCTGGCAGGGCCGGCGAGTCTCCTACGAGCGCACGTTCTCCAACGAGTGCGTGAAGAACGCCTACGGCTCCGGCGTCTTCGCGTTCTGAAAGACCGGGATCGCGCCGTTCCCGTGAAGCGCGGCGGCTCGAGGCTGGGGAGCCGGGCCGCTGTCGCGGGGACCTGCGATCTCGTACAAGGGGGCCGGTGGGCGGAGTGGGGCCGCCCGCCGGCCCCTGGATTCGCCGGCCACCGCCACCGGGCTCAGGCCCGGTCGCGGTGGCTCGTGTCGCACCACGGATAGCGCCGGCTGCGGCGGCACGTGCACAGGGCCACGCGGAAACGGTCCGAGGTGACGACGGAACCGTCCTCCAGCTCCACCTCCACCGGACCCTCCACCAGCAGCGGGCCCTTGCGCTGGACCGTGACGCGGCGCGGCGCCGCGGACCGGTCAGACGGGGAGTTCGGCACGGACGACCACCAGCTCTTCCTTGTCCTCGGCGGTGGACAGCAGCCCCCGCTCCCGCAGCCAGCGTTCCCGGCCGCGCAGCACCGGGCCGAACGCGATCCGCTGCCGGCACGTCACCGCGGCCTTCAGACCGGACGAGCGCAGCTGCCCGACGGTCAGGTCCGGGCCGCTCAGCGCGGACTGCACCAGCAGCAGCACCCCGCCCGGACGCAGCAGATCAGGCGCCTCCTGGCAGATCCGGTCCACGACCAGCCGTCCGTCGTCGCCCGCGTCCCAGGCGCGGGCCGCCCCCCGCGGCCGTCCGGCACCGTCCGGCGCCGGCACGTACGGCGGGTTGGCCAGGATCAGGTCGAACGACTCGCCGCGCACCGGATCGAAGAGATTCCCGTGCCGGATGCGGACCGGCAGCCCCGCCCGTACAGCGTTCAGCCGCGCGGCCCACACTGCCCTCAGCGACACGTCCACGGCGGTCACACGGAAACCCCGGCGCGCGGCCTCCAAGGCCAGGGCGCCGGTGCCGGTACCGACGTCCAGGACCTCCGCGCCCGGCGGCAACGGCTCGTCGGACAGGGCGCCGACCAGCAACTCGGTGTCTTCCTGCGGGGCGTACACGCCCGGGGGTACCAGTGGGTTCACGATGCTCGGGTACCCGGGCGTTCAGGATATATGGGCGGATTCCCGGGCAAGCGGAGCATGCAGGGACGAACGCGACGCGCGCCAGTCGGCGAGCAGTCGGGCGGCGAAGCGGTCCTCGACGAACTCGGTGGCGTCGATCCCGAACGAGACATCCGGGGCCAGGTGCGGCTCCTCCGCCAGCAGACCGCCGATGACGTCGTGGCGCACCACCTGCTCGTGGACCGCGTCGGCCTCGACGTGCTCGTCGTAGAAGTGCTCGGCAGCGGGCCCGGCGCCGGTGCGGCGCATCGCCTCGGCGAGTCGCCGCGACCCCGGTGACGAGGTGATCTCGACCGTCGCGAAGTGGCCGACCAGGGCACCCCTGAGGGCCCGGTGCAGGCCCAGGAGGGACATGAGGTTCACCGTGACCAGGGCCTCGGCGGACGCCGCGTCGAGGTACCGGCCGTATGTCGTGTCCAGGTCCAGGTCCGTCATCAGGTCGGCGAACAGCCGGGCGTGCACGCGGTCGGCTCGGCCGCCGCCCCACTCGTCGAACTCCACCGCCGCCATCGCCGCCTTCGCCCGGCCCCACAGCCGCGGCAGCACCCAGGCGTGCGGGTCCGCCTCCTTGAGGTGGTACAGAGAGCGCTGCGCCGCGTACTCGCGCAGGTGCCACAGCTCGCCCTCGTCGCGCAGGAAGTGGGTGACGCCCGCGCCGTCGACGGGCTCGACCAGGAGGTCCGCCAGCGCCTCGTCCACGCTGTCGTGGACCCGGGCGTCGGCACGCAGGGCGGACAGGAAGCGGTGCTCCAGGGCCGCCCGGATACGCAGCAGGTCGGGGTCCCACTCGCGGTCGGGGGACACCCCCGCGAACCCGCGGTAGTGCAGCTCGTAGCACAGGTAGAGCGCCAGCTGGAGATCCTCGCCGTACACCTCGGCACGGGCGACGTCCTCAAGGCGGGGCAGCCGGCCCGCGCCCCGCAGGTACGCCTCGACGCCCCTGCTCAGCGGGCCGCGCGAGGGTGGCAGTCCTGGTTCTTCACGGTGGTGCTCCATGCGCACCGGGTACCCGGCCGGCGCCCGGGGTCACCTACCCGCGTAGCACCGGCGCGGGAAGGCACTCCGGCACGTCATGGAGGGCCGGGCCGAGGCCAGGCCCCTCCGGATCCCCCGTTTCAGTCCCCGCGGGACTCCTCCTGCGCGCGCGTGTTGGGGGTGATGGCCTCTCCGGCCTCGCCACGGTGGCGTCGCTGCTCGGCGGAGTCCTGGGTGCGGTTCTCGGCGTCCTCGATCTCGCGCAGGACCTCCTCCAGCGCCGTCTCGGGCTTCTTGTCGGGGCTGTCGTGATTCTTGTCCTGGGACACGGGGGTCTCCCTCCTGCGTTCGGTGCGTCCGTTCCGGTCTTCCGGTCTGCCGGTGTTCAGCTGGAGGCGGTGGCGATGCGCAGCGGCACCGGGTCGGGCGGGGCCGCCTCCTCGTTGCGGCGGGTGACCTCCGCCCACCAGGCGGGGCCGTCCTCGATGTGCCGCAGCAGCACGCCCTCCCGGATCGCCCAGGGGCAGACCGTGACGGACCTGAGGCCGGTCAGTTTCATCGCGGTGTGAGCGACCACCGCTCCGGCCAGGCTCTGCGCCGCCCGGGGCGCGGAGATGCCGGGCAGCAGCGCGCGTTCGGCGGCGGGCAGGGCGGCCAGCCGCGGGATCGCCTCCCGCAGCGCCGCGCGGTGCAACTGCCGGTCCACGAACGGGCCGTGGCGTCCGGGCGCCGTACCGCACAGCCGTCCCAGTTGCTGGAAGGTGCGGGAGGTGGCGACCGCGGTGCGCGGGCCCTCCCAGCGGATGCGCGCCGCGACGTCCCGCAGCTGGTGGCGGACTCTGCGGCGCAGCGCCCGCACCCGCTCCGGTGACGGCGGGTCCTCGTCCTCGAAGAACTCATGGGTGAGCCGCCCCGCGCCCAGCGGCAACGACGCCACGAAGTCGGGCAACCTGCCGCGCCCGAAGGCGACTTCGAGCGAGCCGCCGCCGATGTCGAGCAGCGCGAGCGGCCCCGACCGCCAGCCCATCCAGCGCCGGGCCCCGAGAAACGTCAGTTCCGCCTCGACCTCGCCCGGCAGGGTGCACAGGTCCACGCCGGTACGGGCCCGGACGGTGTGCAGCACCTCCTGCCGGTTCGGGGCGCTGCGCACCACGGCGGTCGCGAACGCCAGCGGGCCGGCCGCACCCCACCGGGTGGCGGTCCGGCTCGCCTCGGCGACCGCGTGCACCAGTTGTTCCACGGCCGGCTCCGGGATGGGTCCCCCCGGTGTGACCTGCTCGGACAGCCTGAGCCGCCACTTGGCGGTGTGCACCGGAAGCGGTACGCCGTCGTCCGCGTCCGCGACCACCAGTCTGACCGTCTTCGATCCCACGTCCACCACGCTCATTCGCATGGGCCGTGGGTACCCACTTCTGACAGAGCCCAACGGTCCGGGCCGCGGGGTACGGCGAAGACGCGCCACCGCAGGCCGCGGATCCTCACGCCATCTGGCGCCGCACCAGCTCGTGCAGCCGGCCGCCCGTGTCGGCGAGCAGCTGGGCGGGCGGGCCCTGCTGGACGACCTTGCCGTCCTCCATCACCACGACCCGGTCGGCGTCCAGCACGGTCGACAGCCGGTGGGCGATGACGATCCGGGTGGCGTTGAGGGCTTTGGTGCTCTCGATGACCGTGCGCTGGGTCTCGTTGTCGAGGGCGCTGGTCGCCTCGTCGAAGAAGAGGATGCGCGGACGGCGGATCAGCGCCTGGGCGATCATCAGCCGCTGGCGCTGGCCGCCGGAGACGGCACCGCTGCCCGAGACGATGGTGTGCAGGCCCATCGGCATCCGCTTGATGTCCTCGGCGAGCCCGGCCATCTCGGCCGCCGCCATCGCCTCCTCCGGCGTGTACGGCTCGGTGCCGCAGATGACGTCCAAAATCGAGCCGGTGAACGGCTGCGCGTGCTGGAGCACCACACCGCACTGGCGGCGCACCGCCGACTGGTCGAGCGCGGCCAGGTCCTGACCGTCGTAGAGGACGCTGCCCGACACCGGACGGTCGAAGCCGATCAGCAGGCGCAGCAGCGTCGACTTGCCGCAGCCGCTCGGGCCGACGACCGCGACGAACTCGCCCGGCCGCACCTCGAACGACACGTCGTCCAGGACCAGCGGACCGTCGTCCGAGTAGCGGAAGGACAGCCGCCGCGCCTCCAGCGCCCCGGACAGCGGCCCCGGACGCGTGCTCGCCGTGCGCACCTCCGGCGTCGCGTCCAGCACCGGCTTGATCTCCTCGAACATCGGCAGCGCGGCCAAGGCCGAGACGAACGCGCCCGTCAGCTGGGTCACCGAGGTCAGCACCATCGTCACCGAGGTGTTGAAGGTGAGGAACGCGGCCGCCGACATCGAGCCCCGGGCCGGACCCGCCAGCAGCATGAACATCAGCAGCGTGCACAGCGGCAGGTACACCGCGCCCAGCACCGACGTGAGGTTCTTGATGCGGCCGACCTTCTGCTGGAGCTCCCGGCTGCGCGCGAACTGGGACGCCCACGCGGCGTACGCGTAGTTCTCGGCGGCGGCCACCCGCAGCTTGGGCAGACCGCGCAGCGTCTGGAAGGCCTGGTTGTTCAGCTTGTTGGAGAGCACGACCAGCCGCCGCTGCCACCGCACCTGCCACAGCCCGAGCCCCAGGAACACGGCCGCGATGACCACGAGCATGCCGACCGCGGCCATCGCCATCGGCACGCTGAACCACAGCAGCAGCCCCAGGTTCATCGCCCCGACCGTCACCGACTGGGCGACCGTCGGACCGACCCCGGCCAGCAGCCTGCGGATCGAGCTGATGCCCATGGCCGCGCTGGCCAGTTCGCCGGTGGAGCGCTCGGTGAAGAACCTCGTCGGCAGTCTGAGCAGCCGGTCCCACACGGCCGGCTGGAGCGTGGCCTCGATGCGGCCCTCCAGCCGCAGGATGGTCAGGTTCTGCATCAGCATGAAGGCCGCCGCCACCACGCTGCTCAGCATCACCGCCAGGCACACCTGCACGATCAGGTCCGTCTGCGCCTTCGGCACGAACTCGCCGAGCACCTTGCCGGTCGCGATGGGCACCAGCGCGCCGATCGCCACCGTGACCAGTCCGCTGAGCAGCAGTCCGGTCAGGTCGCGGCGCGTGCCCCGCATGCAGAACCGCAGCAGCCTGAGCGGGCTGAGCCGCCGCTCGGGCAGCGGGCGGTAGAACATCACCGCGCGCGGCTCGAACTCGTCGGCGTTGGCCTTCTCGATCGGTGTCTCACGCCCGGTGGACGGATGGACGGCGACATATCCGCCGCGCCGCCACAGCAGCGCCACCGGCGCGCCGGACAGGGCCCGGTGACCGACCAGCGGCCCGACGTCGTCCCGCCACCAGCGGCCGTCCAGGCGAACGGACCGGGTACGGACGCGGGAGGCCAGGGCGACCTGCTCGACCGGGTCGAGGCGGTCTCCGCCCGTCCCCTTCTGGGTGGGCTCGGTGAGGCTGATCCCGGCCGCCTGCCCGACGAGCTTGCACGCCGCGTACGTGGCGTCGGCGTCGGCCGCGGTGGTCCGCTTCGACGACCGCTTGCCGATGGAGGCCAGCAGCGTCTGGTCGGCCTGGGCGCGTACCGCCTCACCGGCCTTGATGCCCTCGGCCGTGCGCGACTCGTGGGTGCGCTCCAGCTGCTCGATCCAGCGGTCCAGCGTGGTCAGCAGCCGATACTGCTGGTCGACCATGGTCTGCCACAGCGCCGGGTCCATCAGCAGGTCGGCCGCGGCCTCCGCGCCGTACAGCGAGCCGTACTGGACGCTGCCCGGCGGCACCTGCATCCAGAACACGTCGTCGTCCGTGGGCGCGGCGGCCCGCTCGGTCGCCATCGGCGCCTGGAAGAGGATCGACAGGCTGCGGCCGACCCCCAGGGCGAGGGCGTACTCCAGCGGACTCGTCGTCGGCGGCACGTACTGCGGGTTGCCGTACTCGTCGTACGACCAGGTCGCCGTGTTGGCGGGCTGGTACAGCTCGCGCAGGCCGATGCGGTGCACCACGCAGTCGCGCAGCGGGCGGGCCACCAGGGTGTGCTGGGGCCCCGCCACGGGCCCGAGCACCAGCGAGCCCGCTTCCAGGCGGCCCAGGTGGTGCCAGTGGCCCTGCTGCCCGGCGTCGACCGCGAACAGGTCGACGGCTCCCGACGCGACCAGCCACAGTACCTGCGGGCCCTCCAGGTCGAGGCGGTTGAACCCGGCGCAGTCGATGCGCGAGCCCATCTGCCCGAACGCGTTGAGGACGAGGTCGCCCTCGTGTCCCTGAACGGCCGTCATCTCACCGCTCCCTGACCAGTGCCGCGTACGCTCCGCCGCGCGCCACCAGGTCCTCGTGCCGTCCCCGCTCCACGACCGTGCCGTGCTGGAGGACGACGATCTCGTCGCTGTCGCGGACCGTGCTGAGCCGGTGCGCGATCACCACACAGGCACAGCCGCGCCTGCGCAGGTTGTCCATCACGCCCAGCTCGGTCTCCGCGTCCAGCGCGCTCGTCACCTCGTCGAGGACCAGGATGCTCGGCCGGCGCACCAGCGCCCGCGCGATCTCCAGGCGCTGGCGCTGCCCGCCGGAGAAGTTGCGCCCGTCCTGCTCGACCTTGCTGTGGATGCCGCCCGGACGCCGCGTGATCACGTCGAACAGGGCGGCGTCCCGCAGCGCGTCCTCCACCGCCTCGTCCGGGATGGACGGGTCCCACAGCGCCACGTTGTCGCGGACCGTGCCCTCGAAGAGGAACACGTCCTGGTCGACGAAGGAGACGGAGGCGGCCAGCGCCCCGCGCGGGATGTCCTCGATGCGCTGTCCGTCGATGCGGATCACGCCCTCCCACGGCGCGTACAGGCCGGAGATCAGCCGCGACACCGTGGACTTGCCGCTGCCGGACCCGCCGACCAGCGCGACCTGCTGCCCGGGACCGACCGTCAGGTCGAAGCCGGTGAGCAGGGGCTTGTCGAGCGGGCTGTAGCCGAAGGTGATGTTCTCCAGCTCGACGTGGCCCTGGAGGCGGCGCGTCGACTCGCCGGACTCGGGGCGGCCGTAGAGCGGGTCGGCCTTGAAGTTCTCCACGTCCTTCAGCCGCGCCACGTCGGCCGCGAAGTCCTGGATGCGGCCCGCGACGCCGTTCAGCCGGGTCAGCGGGGCCGTGAACCGGGTGACCAGGGCCTGGAAGGCGACCAGCAGACCGACCGAGATGTGACCCTCGACCGCCCGCATGCCGCCGATCCAGAGGATCAGCGCGCTGTTGAGGGTGGCCAGCGTCGGCGCGACCACGCCCAGCCAGGCGCTCGGCACACCGAGCCGCTGCTGCTCCTCCAGCGTGGTGGCGTGCTGCCCGGCCCACTTGCGGAAGTAGCCGTCTTCGCCGCCCGTGGCCTTCATCGTCTCGATCAGCTGAAGACCGGTGTAGGCGGTGTTGGTGAGCCGGGCCGTGTCGGCGCGCAGCTTGGCCGTGCGCGTGGCCCGCAGCCGGATGACGACCCGCATGGCCACGACGTTCAGCAGCGCCACGCCGATGCCGACGAACGTCAGCTGCGGGTCGTACGTGTACAGCAGCACCGCGTACAGGACGACGACGACCGCGTCCACGCCCGCCGCCGCGAGGTCGCGGGACAGCGTCTCGGCGACCGCGTCGTTGGACTGGAGCCGCTGCACCAGGTCGGCCGGGCTGCGCTGGGAGAAGAACGTCACCGGCAGCCGCAGCAGATGGCGCAGGAAGCGGGCGCTGGAGAGGGTCGAGGAGATGATGCGGCCGTGCAGCAGGTTGGCCTGCTGGAGCCAGGTGAGGACGACGGTGAACAGGACGCACGCCGCCATCGCCGTGAACAGCGTCGGCAGCAGCGAGGTCTGGTTCCCGATCAGGAACTCGTCGATGTAGGTGCGGCTGAGTGCGGGCACCGCCGCGCCGACCGCCACCAGCAGCAAGCTCGCCAGGACCGCGGCGGGCATCGTGCCCGCGGTGCCGCGCAGCCGGGCGGGCATCGCGCCCAGGACGCCGGGCTTGCGGCCGCCCCGGGTGAAGTCCTCGCCGGGCTCCATGACCAGCACGACACCGGTGAAGCTGCCGTCGAAGTCCTCCATGGGGACGAAGCGGCGGCCCTTGCCGGGGTCGTTGATGTAGACGCCACGGCGGCCGAAGCGGCGGCCCATGCCGTCGTAGACGACGTAGTGGTTGAACTCCCAGAACAGGATGGCCGGCGACTTCACCTCGGCGAGGGCGGCCAGGTCCATCTGCATGCCCTTGGCCGTCAGGCCGTAACTGCGGGCCGCCTTCAGGAGGTTGCTGGCGCGCGAGCCGTCGCGGGAGACGCCGCAGGCGATGCGCAGCTCCTCCAGCGGGACGTGCTTGCCGTAGTGGCCGAGCACCATCGCCAGGGAGGCGGCGCCGCACTCCACGGCCTCCATCTGGAGCACGGTGGGCGTGCGGACGGTCTTCGCCCCGGCCTTGGGCACCTTGCGCTTCGGGGGGGCGGCGCGGCGGCGCCCCCGGGCGTCCGGTGCGGTCGCGGTCACGGCAGCAGCCAGTCGACGGGATGCTGCTCGGCCAGCCGGATCGACCCCGAGGCCAGCGTCATGGAGGTCAGCTTGAACGGCGGCCCGTCCACGGACGACCACTTGTAACCGCTCTTCGTGGCGGACGACTTGTCCAGCCGGACCGTCACGGCCACGGGCCTGCCCTTCTTCGTGAACTGCTCGCCCAGCTGGCTGTCCCCGAGGAACGCGGCGATCTGCTGCGGGGACTGGGCCGAGCGGTCCACCGACGTCACATGGCCGCGCAGCACGCCGTACTCCTGCGTCGGCACCGACTGCACGGTCAGGTCGACGGCGGCGTCGTCGGGGATCGAGGCGGCGTTCTCGGCGGGGACGTAGACCGTCGCGTACAACGCGTCCGTGGTGCGGGCGACCTTCTCGACGGCGGCGACGTTCGCGCCGGTCTGGATGATCTGCCCGACGGTCGCGGCGAGCGCGGAGACACGGCCCGCGTCGAGTGTGCGGACGACGGTTTCGCCCTTGGGCGTACGGACCTTGAGTACGGGGGAGTCGGCGGGCAACCGCTCGCCCGGCTTCGCGAGCACCGCGGTGACCTGGCCCGCCACCGGGCTCTGGAGGAGGTAACTGCCCTGCCCGTGCGTGAGGATGGCGGGTGCGCTGACGGTGGAGGTCACCGAGCCGGTCACCGCCCATACCGAGGCGGCCGCCATCGCGACCACCGTCACCGAGAGCACGAGCCAGCCCTGCGGGCGGGCGAAACGCACCGGGAGGTCGAGTTCCTCCGGCGACTGGAGCTTGGCGAGGGCCTGTTGGCGGAACTGCAAGGAACTTCCCTCACCCGTAGAAGGGGTACTTACAGCCGTAGCGGACGTGGTCACGGCACCCGAAGATCCCGGAACCGCCGGCTGCGGCTCCGGGAGTCAACGGCACTGGGGCTCGATCAGAGACCGGCGACCAGGTTGGTGACCGGGGCCGTGTTCAGGCCGGTGACGCCCTCGACGGTGCCGACGGCCGTGTTGACCAGGCCGGAAACCGGGGCGATGCCGTCGACCGTGTCGGTGACGGTGTTCACGGCGTTCACGGACAGGCCGCCGGAGACGGCGTCGAGCTCGGTGTCGGCGATCTCGACGGTCTCAACCTGGGGGGTGGAGTTCATGTTGGAACTTCCTTCCGTATGGATATCTCACAAGGGGGGAGCGGCCCCCTCTGGGGACAGATGACGGCCGCGACCGCGGGTGCCGGACTCCCGTTTCCGAGTGTCCTGAGCGGCCCCCGCGGTGCGATGGATCAAAGCACGCTGCGGGCGCGCGCTTCCAATCAACCACCCTTCCCACCAGGCAACTTGCGCCCCAGCGGCACCGAAGCGTGCAGGTGTGGGCACGCCTTCGTGGCGACTTCTTCACATGCGGCACGGCATCGGCTCATCCGGCCCCTTACATCGCCGAGCGGCGAATCCGGCACTCCCGCCCCAAAGGCATGACCGACGCGGCCGGCGCGCGGATAACCCTCGACTCGGTGACCGGGTTGAGCATTCGATGTGCAGATTCGCTGAAGGTGGGATTCCGCTCAGAGATGTCAACAGATCGTTTCCAGTCGGACACGGATCGTGTCTGTTCGGTATGCCGTCACGAGGCGCGCGTCTGAAACGCCGTCATCCGGCCATGGGGGAGCCGTGGGCCGACGCGTTTCGTCCTCCCCGCCGTGCCGCTGTGACCAGGGCGGTCGCAGACCGTGCGGTCCGGTGCCCGGGTGGCGGGAGTTGGCTGATTCCGCGATGCGAACGGATCACTTGCAAACGGAATTGAACGCCCCGGACGGCCCGTGCGTACCAACAGCCATCCAGGCGCCCCCCAAGAGCTGCCGGACGGCGGCACCTACTCCGTTCCCCAGGAGGAGAGAAGTTTGAGTCACAAGCGAATTCCGAAGCGCAAGGCCGCGATAGCGGCGGGCAGCGTGGTGGCGCTCGGCGCGGCCGCGATCCTGCTCCCCAACGCCAACGCGTCGCAGGACGGTTCGTCCGACGACGCGGCGGCCGCGCCGAAGACCCTGAAGGCGGGCGACGCCTCGGATCTCGCCTCGCAGCTCTCCGGGCTCCTCGGTGAGGCGTTCGGCGGCTCCTACTACGACAGCGACAGCCAGCAGCTCGTCGTGAACGTCGTACCGGGCGACAACAACAAAGTAGTCGTGCAGGCCAAGGCGGCGGGCGCGAAGGTCCGCGAGGTCGACAACAGCTGGTCGGAGCTCCAGAGCGGGGCGCAGACCCTGAAGTCGGACGCGACCATCGCGGGCACCTCGTGGTCGATCGACCCGCGCACGAACAAGCTCCTGGTGACGGCCGACAGCACCGTCACCGGCGCCAAGTGGGACAGACTGGAGTCCACTGTGCAGAGCCTCGGCTCCGGCATGGCGACCCTCAAGAAGTCCGCGGGCACCTTCAAGCCGTTCGTCTCGGGCGGTGACGCCATCTTCGCGGGCGGCTCGCGCTGCTCCCTCGGCTTCAACGTCACCGCGGGCGACGGCTCGCCGGCCTTCCTGACGGCCGGTCACTGCACCCTCGGCGGCAACGAGTGGTCGGACACGCAGGGCGGCCAGCCGATCGCCACCGTCGACCAGTCCACCTTCCCCGGCGACGGTGACTTCGCACTCGTGAAGTACGACGACCCGGCGACCGAGGCGCCCAGCGAGGTCAACACCGGCGACCAGACCGTCCAGATCACCGAGGCCGCGGAGGCGACCGTCGGCCAGGAGGTCTTCCGGATGGGCAGCACTACCGGGCTCGCCGACGGCCAGGTCCTCGGACTCGACGCCACGGTGAACTACCCCGAGGGCACCGTCACCGGCCTCATCCAGACCAACGTCTGTGCCGAGCCCGGCGACAGCGGTGGCTCGCTGTTCACCCAGGACGGTCTCGCGATCGGCCTGACCTCGGGCGGCAGCGGCGACTGCACGGTCGGCGGCGAGACGTTCTTCCAGCCGGTGACCACCGCCCTGGAGGCGGTCGGCGCGACCCTCGGCGCGGGCGGCGCGGCCGGCGGCGCGGGTGAAGAGGCCGGTGCGGGCGAGGAAGCCGGTGCCGGTGAGGGAGCCGGTGCCGGTGAGGGAGCGGGCGCCGGTGAGGGAGCGGGCGCCGGTGAGGAGGCCGGAGCCGGCGGTGAGGCCGGTGCGGGTGCGGGCGAAGAGGCCGGTGCCGGCGCTGGTGCCGGTGCCGGTGAGCAGGCCGGAGGCGAGGATGCGGGCGCCGGAGCCGGCGCTGGTCAGGACACGGGCCAAGGGGTCGAGGACAACTCCGGTCTGACCGAGTCCCGCTGACCCGAGAACGTCGGCAGCCGGTCCGACGCTGCCGGCCCGGTTCCGCCCCCTTCCTGGCGGGACCGGGCCGGCCCACCGGCGTTCCCAGCCACCGACCGGCCTCAGTTGTGGTTCCGGCCGGCGGTGGACCGGGCCGGCCCTCCGGCGGGAGGGCCGGCCCGTCCGCGCACCGGCGGGGCTCCGCAGGAGAACGTCCGGGGCCCTATCCGACGGCCCTGAGCAGCAACAAGGCGATGTCGTCGAGCCGTTCCTCCCCGTCCGTGCGGTGGGGCTCGTGGCGGACGAGGCTGTCGGCCAGTTCGTCCAGCGGCTGGTCCCCGGCGTCGGCCAGGCGCCGGCCCAGGCCCGCGAGGGCCTCCTCGAAGTCGGTGCCGGGGGACTCGACCAGCCCGTCGGTGTAGAGGACGAGCAGGGAGCCGGGGGCGAGGGCGACCTCCGTCGTCGGGTACACCGCGGAGGCGTCGATGCCCAGCAGCGGGCCGCCGGCCAGGTCGAGAACGCGCACCCGCCCGTCCGGGCGTCTCAGCAGCGGCGGCGGATGACCCGCCCGGGACATCACGGCCCGGCCGCGCGCCGGGTCCAGGCGCAGGTACAGGCAACTGGCGAACAGGTCGGCCCCCAGGTCGAGCAGCAGCCGGTTGGTGCTGCGCATGACCTCCTCGGGCGCCTGGCCCACGGCCGTGTACGCGCGCACCGCGGTGCGGACCTGCCCCATCAGCCCGGCCGCCGTGACGTTGTGGCCCTGCACGTCCCCGATCACCGCCGCCGCCATCCCCTGGGTGCGCACCAGGTCGTAGAAGTCGCCGCCGATGTCCATGCCCTGGGTGGCCGGCACATAGCGGGCGGCCGCCTCGATGCCGGGCAGCGACGGCAGGGAGTGCGGCAGCAGCGCCTCCTGGAGGCCGTGCGCGAGCCGGTGCTTGGCGTCATAGAGCAGCGCCCGCTCCAGCGCCTGGGCGATCAGCCCGGCCAGGCTGGTCATCACCGCCCGCTCCTCCGTCGGGAAGTGGTGCGGCTCGGCGTAGGAGAGCACGCACGTCCCCACCGGCCGGCCCTGGGCGATCAGTGGCAGATACGCCCAGGCCGCGAACCCGTCGGGCGTCGGGAGCCGCGCCGGATAGAGGCGTTCCAGCTCCTCCTGCGACGCGAAGAAGGCGGGCACGCCCGTCCGCAGCACCTGCGTGCAGGGGGTCGGCTCGGTCAGCGGCATCCCGTCGAAGCTTTCCACCACGGTCGCGTCCCGGTACCCTCGATGCCCGAGCACCCGTAGCCGGTTCGCCCGCGAGCCCAGCACGACCAGGGCCTGGCTGCCCACGGCCGGGGCGATCTCGTCCGCGGCCAGCTGCACCACGTCCTGGACCCCCACCGCCTCGGTGAGCGCGCTGGCCAGGTCCAGCACCTGCGACATGGTGACCAGCCGGGTCGGCGTCCCGTCGGACGGCGGTGCGGCCCGGTTCATCTCCGACACGGCCCGGGACCTGGTGATCCGGACGCTGAGGCCTGTCGTACTCGGATACAGCCGGAACGACAGCCACTCGCCGGGCGGGCGAAGCGCCACGAACGAGGCGGTGTGCTGGCTCATCAACGCGGCCCGGTAACGGTCCTCGTACACCGGGTCGTTGAGCCACGGCACCGACGCCCACAGCTGCGTGCCGAGCAGCCGGCTGACCGGGACGTGCAGCAGGTCGGCCGCCGCCGCGTTGACGAAGCCGATCCGCCCGTGCAGATCCAGCGAGACCAGCCCGTAGGGCAGCCGGCTCACCATCCGGGCCGCCTCGACCGTGCCGAGCGTGCCGGCCATACCGCCTACCAGGGGCGAGGCGACCAGATCGGTCTCGGGGTGCGGGGGGATGCTGTGCTCGGCGGCCCGCTCCAGCCGGACCGCCAGCCGGCCGCAGGCCGCGGTCAGGCCCTCGCGCTCCCGGTCGGACAGCTCCTGCGGATGCCCGCCCGGCCAGGTCACGAACACCGCGCCGTACACGGTGGACTCGGTGGCCACCGGCACCGCCGCCAGGGCGAACGGATAGGGCAGCACCACGGCGATCCGCGGATAGCGGCGGGCCATCTCCTCCTCGCCGCCGACCCACACCAGCCTGCGCTCGCGCGCGGCCTCGGCGACCGGGATCGGCGCGCTCAGCCCCACCCGCTCCCAGGGCGCCGCGAAGGCCCGGGGCAGCCCCGCCATCACCGCCATCTCCAGCACCGGCTGGTCCTGCGCCAGCAGGTACACCGCGCCGGAGTGGGCGTGCACCTCGTCCATCATCGAGGCCAGCGCCAAGGACAGCAGGGGTCGGCCGACCGGCGTCCTGGCGGCTGCCGGCGCCTGCGCGGACGACTGTCCGTCGGACACGCCGACCACCTCCTCGCACGGCCGCGCGACCGGGCCCACGAACAAATCTCCTCCCTGGCGGCCCGTCGCGCACGACGAGCGGCACGGGGACGGACCTGGTTACCGTCGGTCACAGGCCCACGGGCCCCGTTGAAGGGGCCCGCGTTCCCCGACCGCCGTGACTCATGCCGCCGAAGTCGAAGCGCGGCGGGGTGTACGGACGCCGCGCGTGCGCCCCCACGCACCCTGATGGCCGGTTCTCCGCGCCCACGCAGGGTCACGGTCGCGAACAATGGGGCACGCGCTCAACACGACGAGGTGGCGTACGGCGAGCCGAGGGGGTGGCAGTGATCCGGGTGCTTCTGGTGCACGACGAGTGTCTGGTGCGATCGGTGCTGGCGGAGTGGCTGCGGGGGGAGTCCGATCTCGTGGTGCACGACACCTCGTGGCGAGGCGCGCCCGGACTGCTGCCGTCCGTGCGGCCGGATGTCTGCGCGGCGGACCTGGAGTGCGCGGACTCCTACGGCATCCCTCCACTGGGCGAGCTGTGCCGGCCGGGCCCGGACCGGACGCGCCCGCGATTACTCGTGCTCGCCACCGCGAACAGACCCGGACTGCTGAAACGGGCGGCCGAGGCGGGGGCGCTCGGCTACGTCGACAAGGAGGGCTCGCCGCAGAACCTGCTGCGCGGAATCCGCCGGGTCGCCGAGGGGGAACGTTTCGTCAACGACTCGCTGGGATTCGGTTTCCTCAAGGCGGCCGAGATGCCGCTGACCCGCAGAGAGCTGAGCGTGTTATCCCTCGCGGCCGAGGGAGCCTCCATCGCGGAGATCGCCGGGAGCCTGCACCTGTCCCATGGGACCGTGCGCAACTACATGGCGGCCATCACCCGCAAGACCGGGGCCCGCAACCGCATCGACGCGATCCGCATCTCGCAGGGACAGGGCTGGCTCTGACCACCGCCGGGACGGTGCGGGTGCCCAGCTCCCGACGAGATCCCGGTACAGCGCCGAGGACCGCATCAGCTCCTCGTGGCCGCCGCAGGCCGTGCTCCGGCCGTCCATGACCAGCACACGGCCGGCGCGGCGGGCCGAGCTGATGCGGTGGGCGACGACCACCAGCGTCCCGCCCGGCCGCGCGGCGAAGGCCCGCTCGGCGCGCTCCTCCGTCTCGGCGTCCAGATGGCAGGTCGCCTCGTCGAGCAGGGCGAGCGGGGCGTACGACAGGTAGGCCCGGGTCAGCGCGACCAGTTGCCGTTCGCCGGCCGACAGGGCGGCCGGATCGACCCGGGCGCCGAGGCCGCCGAGCCGGTCGGCCAGCGGGGCGAGGCCGACCGCCTCGGCCGCGGCCAGCAGTTCCTCTTCGGGCACCGGCTCCGGACGCAGGTACGCGAGATTCTCGGCCAGTGTGCCGCCGAAGACGTACGCCTCCTGCGGGATGAGCACCCGCGCGGCGGCCGCCTCCGGCCCGGGCACGGGGTGCCCGCCCACCGCGATGGTGCCCCGGTCCGGCGTGAGAAGCCCGGCCACGAGGGCGGTGAGGGTGGACTTGCCGGCACTGCTGGGGCCGACGACGGCCAGGTGCGAGCCGGCCGGGAGGGTGAGGTCGAGGTCGTCGACGACGGGTGTGCCGGCGGGACCGTAGGCGAAGGTGACGGAGGAGAGGGACAGGGCTGGGGGAGAGGGGACGGGCGGTGAATGGCCGGCGGGAGCGGTCCGGCCGTCAGCGGTGGGGGTGCGGGGTGTGTCGTCGGAGACGGTGGGCGTGTGGAGTCTGCCGTCGGGGACGGCCGGCGTGAGGGGTGTGCCCTCGGTGGCCCGTTTCGCTCCCGGGAGCGTGCCGCGGGACCCGTCGGCACGGGTGCCGGGAGCGTGGCGGGGCCCCACCTGCCGCTCTGCCGTGTCCGGGGGCCGGGGTTCCGCGTGCTGTGTCGTGCCCGCGGACGGACCCGCGGCCCGCGCACACGAAGACCTTGCGCGCGGGGCAACACCCCGCGACCGCGTTCCGCCGCCGTCCGTGCCGCCGGTCTCGGCGGAACCCGCCGTGGCGAGCCTGCGCAGCACCACCGTCAGGCGGGAGCCGCTGGTGCCCAGGCCGTGGATCAGGTTGCGCAGGGCGGGCAGCAGGGACTGGGTGACGTAGGCGAGGGCGCCGACCAGGGCGCCCGTGGTGACGCCGTGGGCCAGGAGCCACGGGGCGGTGGCGAGCAGCAGCACGATCGGCAGCTGGCCGCCGAGCGCCAGGGACGCCACGCGCAGTACGCCCCAGCGGGCCAGGGAGCGTGCCGCCCGGAATTCCGCCTCGACCCGTTCGCCGGTGGCGGCGGCGACGTGCGCCTCGGCGCCGGTCGCCGTGATGTCCCGCAGGCCCGGACAGACGGTGCCCAGGTGTCCCGCGAGGGCCTCGTCGGCGACGAGGAACGCCTCCTGCCGCCGGGCGAGCGGTCGCAGTGTCGCCGCGAACAGCGTCACCCCCGCGGCCAGGGGCGGCCCGACGACCAGCAGGAGGGGCGGGGCGAGCGTGAACAGCCCGGCCAGGGCACCGGCGGCGGTGAACACGAAGGAGCGGGAGACCATGACCAGCCCGGCGAAGGTGTCGCGCGCGATCTCCACCTGCTGGGTGAGCCCCGACAGCGAGCCCGCGTCACCGCTTCGCACCCCGCGGGAGACCACCCGCTCCACGAGCCGGTCCCGGAACGGTTCGACCAGCGCGGCGACGGCCGCGTACACCCGTGCGGTCCCGTACGCCCCGGCCAGGACACCGAGCCCGGCCACCGCCAGCCAGGCCAGCCCGACATCCGGCCGTCCCCGCAGGAACCCCTCGTCCAGGGCGCGGGCGGGACCGTACCCGATGAGGAAGGTCTGCCCGGTCTCCAGCACCGACCAGGCGGTGAGCCGCAGCAGGACCCGCCACCGGGCCAGCAGGAACCGCAGTCCTCGCGCGGCCAGTCCGCCCTGTGCGGGCGGGAGCGCGGCACCGTCGGCGCCTACGGGGCTGTCCGTCATGCCTCTGCCCCGCTCCCGCTCCCGGCCCCGGCATACGGGGAGTCCGTCCCCTCCCCGAACACCGCCCGGTACTCCGCGAGCCGCCACAGCTCCTCGTGCCGCCCCACCGCGCGCACCCGCCCCTCGTCCAGCCAGGCCACCGCGTCGGCGCACGCGGCCGTGGCGCTGCGGTGGGCGACGAGCAGCCGCGTGGTGCCAGGGCCGTCGCCGAGGAGGGCGTCGGTGATGTGGCGTTCCGTCACCGTGTCCAGGCTGGAGAGGGCGTCGTCGAGGATCAGCAGCCGGCCGCCGTGTGCGAACGCCCGGGCCAGGCCCAGCCGTTGGGACTCGCCGCCGGAGCGCGGGGCGTCGGCGACGGCCGTGTCGTATCCGTCCGGGAGGCGGCGGACGAAGTCGTCCGCGAGGGCGGTGCGGGCCGCAGCACGGACGCGGCCGGGGGAGGGAGATGCCAGGCCGAGGCCGATCGCCTGCTCGACCGTGCCGCCGAGGAGGGCCGGACGGGCGAAGGCGTAGCCGACGGCGCGCCGCAGGTCCTCGTGCGGCAGTTCGCGCAACGGCACCCCGTCGAGGAGCACCTCGCCCGCGTCCGGGTCGGCCAGCCGCCCGGCGAGCGCGGCCAGCAGCGACTTGCCCGCGCCCGACCGGCCCACCACGGCCAGGGTGGTGCCGCCCGGTACGACGAGATCCACTCCGTCGAGCACGGTGCGTCCGCCGCGCCGGGCCGTCACGCCGCGCAGCTCCAGCCGTCCGGGCCCGTCGGGCAGCCGCCGTTCGCCGAACGCGGTGGCGGGCTCGGCCCGGACCTCGCCGAGGCGCCGGGCCGCCGCCCGGGCCCGGGCCAGGCCCGCGAGCCGGCCGACCAGGACGCCGACGCCCGTCGCGAGCACCGCGTACCGCGAGGCCGCGAGCACCTCGCCCACAGACAACAGGTCCCGGGTCAGCAGCACACCGGCCACGGCGACGACCCCGAGCTGGAGCAGCGGTGCCACGGCGACCGCTTTTGCGGCGGCGCGTCCCTGCACCCGCCACATGCGGTGCCCGGCCTCGGACAGGCCCGGCAGCGGCCGCAGCACACGGGCCGTCTCCCTGCCCTCCGTACCCGCCGCCCGGACGGTGCGGAAACCCTCGACGGCCTCGGCCAGCGCGGCGGCGATCCGGCCCTGGGCCCGCTGGTAACGAGTCGCGCTCTGAGCGGTGTCACGGGCCACGGCACGCAGCAGGAACGTCAGAACGGGCGCCCCGGCGAGGAAGACCGCGGCGAGCCGCCAGTCGATCAGGCCGAGCGCGGCCACACCCCCGAGAGGACCGGCGAGGGCGGCGAGCAGCGCCGCACGGGCCGCCGGAGTGGTACCCGCCTCGGCGGCGTTGCCGACCAGGCGCGCGACGAGGTCACCCGAGCCGAAGCGGTCGGCGGCCCGCGGGCCGACGCCCAGGACGTGCCCGGTCAGCCGACGGCGCAGCCACGCGGTGCTGCGGGCGTCGACGGTCCCGGTCAGGGTGGTCTGGGCCGCGTCCAGCAGGGCGAGCAGCAGCGCGAGACCGGCGCAGGACAGCACCCACCGGGTCGCCGGGGCCTGCGCCAGCAGAAGGTCGAGAGCCCGGCCCAGCGCGGTCGGCAGCAGCAGTCCGGCACCGGTGGCGGCGGTGCTCACCAGGCACAGGGCCGCGCAGCGGGCCCCGCTGTGGCGGGTGGCCGTGCGCAGCAGTGTGCGGGCGTGTCCGGTCGCCGGGTCGTCGTCACCACGCGTGCTCATACGGGCCTTTCGCGGGACGGGACGGACCCCGGGCGGCCCCTCCCCGAAGGGAGAAGACCGCCCGGAGCCATGACGCGGACGCCGGTCAGAGGCAGAGCATGACGCTCGCCGCACTGATGCAGGAGAGCAGGCTCACCGTGCTGGCGCCGCCGCCGTCCGTCCGCTCCTCGGACTCGATCGTCTGGAGGTCGAGAAGTGCCATGGTGTGTCCTTCCGTTGGGTGTCCGTCCGTGGTCATCCGTGGGGACGGGGTGGTGTCACGACTCCGCCGGATCGCGGAGCCGCGTTCAGGTGGGCCGCAGGTTCGGCGGCGGGAGGAACGGCAGGTGGGCGTCGGTCGCCGGGTCGAGGGCCGCGCCGAGCGCCAGCAGGCACCCTGCCGTTCCGGTGGCGAGGTCCATGGACAGCCGCATCATCTGGTGGCCGGGGAAGGCGAGTTGGCCCTGGTAGGCCATCGCGAACCAGCCGAGTCCGGCGATCTGCCCGGCCAGCCGGTCCGCGGTCGCGCCCGGCGTGGTCGTGCGGCCGAGGTGCAGGATCATCCCGGCGCGGCCCTGGAACAGCCCGGGCTGCGCGTAGAAGCGTGAGGTGGCGGCGGTCAGCACGCCGGAGCGGTCCGGCCCGAACTCCCCGGCCGTTTCCGGCGCGTGGGCCACGAGGTCGTCGAGGACCATGCCGATTCCCGCGCTGCCGTCGCCGAGGTAGGGCAGGGTCCGCCAGCCCTCGTCGACCTCCAGCGCACCGCCCTCGCGGGTCATACAGGACTCCAGGTCCCGGCGCAGGGCCACGGCCGCCGCCTGAAGCCATTCGGCCCGGCCGGTCCACTCGTACTGCCGCAGCAGCAGGAGCGCCGGACCGGTCGCGCCCCGCAGCAGTCCGGCGCGCCGCCGGGGCGTGGCCGGGAGCGGCTCGGCGAGCCGTCGCACGAGGATCCGGGCGGCCTCGTCGGCCCGCTCGCGCAGCACCGCTTCCCCAGTGGTGCGCGCCAGATGGCCCAGAACGAGGCCCAGTCCGGCCAGTCCGCCGTGCAGGTCGGAGGAGAGGTTCTGCCACCGCTCCGCGAGGATGCCCTCGACCAGGTCCAGCGCCCGCTGCCGGTGCCCGAGCCGGTCCAGGACCAGGGCGACCCCCGCGAGCCCGTCGTACAGGCCGAGCGGCGTGCCGACCGGGGCCGGCGCCGTCCGGGCCAGCAGCCAGCGTTCGCCCTCCTCGTACCGCTCGGCGCCGATCGCGTCCAGTGCGTACAGCACCCCGGCCGCGCCGTGGGCGATCCCGAGCCCGCCGCCGTCGGAGAACTGGGCGACGTCGCCCGGGAAGAGCCGGTCGTCGCGCTCCGGGGTGGCGGAGGCGAGGATCGCCTTGACCATCGAGTCGCGGCTGTACGGCCAGTCGCCGGGGTCCACCGGAGAGGAGGGAGCGGCCACCGTACGGCCGGACACCTCCCGCGTGATCTCCGCGACCGCCTCGTTCAGGAACTCCCGCGGCACGTCCGGGAACTGCTGAGCTATCACCTCGGCCAGATGTGCCGCCTTGCCGCGGTCGACCACGAACAGCGTGGTCACGGGCAGGAACAGGGCCAGCCGCAGACAGGCCAGGGCGTAGCGGTCGACGTCGGCGCCCCGGCGGTCCGGCGGCGCGAAGAAGCCCGGGTGGGCGACGACCTGGCGGCCGTTCTCCCCGACCGGGGCCGCGGCCTCGAAGTCGAGGAGGAAGACCGACTCCTCGTCCGGCGCGACCATGATGTTGAAGACGTGCAGGTCGTTGAAGACGATGCCGCGCGCGTGCACCGCCGCCACGGCCTCCTCCACCCTGCGGTGGATGCGCAGCGCCCACGCCGTGTACGCCGCGACGGCCTCCGGCTCGGGGTCCTGGGCGAGCAGCGGATGCCGCTCGGCGAAGAACGAGTTGAGCGGACGGCCCTGAAGGAAGTCCATCACCAGGAATCGGTGGCCTCCGAGCTCGAACCAGTCGCGCACCTCCGGGACCACACCCGTGCCCGCGACCTGCTCCAGCGCCCGCTTCTCCCGCTCCAGCCGGGCGATCGCGTCGGCGCCGTCCGAGGCGAGCCCCGCGTGCGGCCGGCCCTCCTTCAGCACCACCTTGCGTCCGTCACGCGTGTCGGTGCCCGCGTACACACCGCCACCGTTGGAGAAGTGCAGCGCCTTCTCGATCCGGTACGGCAGGTCGCCCGTCGTCGTGTTGTTGCGCGTGTCCAGATGTGGCCTGAGGAACTCCGGCAGCGTCACCCATTCCGGCACCTGGAAGGACGGCGCCCGCCGGTCCGGCACCAGCCGCCCCTCGCCGTCCCGCACCGCCGGCACCAGCGAGCCCCGGTCGTCCACGACGAACGAGCGAGCGAAGGCGCCGTACCGGACGTACAGCGGACCCTCGCCCCACCGCAGGTCGGTCAGGACGTACGGTCCCTCGAACCCCTCCAGCAGCGCGCCCAGCTCGCGCAGCACCTCGTGCAGCTGCTCCTCGCCGGCCGGATAGACGGTGACGAACTTGCCGCTGCCGTCGCGCGGCGCGTACTTGGTGTTGCGCAGGTGCAGCAGGTGGGGGCCCGGCACGAACTTGAAGGGGATCCGCCGCTCGACGCAGTAGTCCCACACGATCCCGGCGATCTGTTCCGCGTTCGCCCGGGTCGCCGAGGCGTGGATCTTCCAGCCCTGGGCCGGACCCGGGAGCGGCTCGCCGTCCGGGCCGAGCGGTGTCATCGTCAGCCAGTCGCCGATCCGCGCCGCCTCCCAGCCCTCGGGCACCGGCCGGCGGGCCGTCTCGTAGAGGTGCGCGGCCGGCCCCTGCGCGGCCTCCTGCCCGCCCCGCAGCCGGTGGGGCGTCTCGTAGAAATGCCGGTCGGCGAGCGCGTACACCTCGTACCGCTTGTCCATGCGTCCCCCTCCGTGACGGGCACCGAGCCTTCCAGCCACGCGACGGGCCCGGACAGTCACGCCTGTCACGAGAACACCGTGCGGAACGCATGGGTAAAGACATGTTCGGTGGCTTTCGAGCGCCTGTGCGGGCTCGGCTCCACGGAACGGCCACAGGGGCTGCGCAGGTGTCTCATAAGCGCTCTAATGGCCAACGTGGTCAGTGAGGGCGCCCAGGAGCGCGGAACGCGAACGCTGCGTGCCGAAGGTGCCCTCAAAGCGATCGAGGTCGATCACGGGTCGCCCGAACGCGTGCACCGCGCCCTCGAACAGGCGCTCGTCTTCGCCGGTGCCGCGTTCGTCGCCGTGTACACGCCCGGTCAGGACGGCGAACAGCTCTGCCTCGTCGAGTCGGCCGGGGTGCCCAGGACGCTGTACGGGCTGCGCAACAGCTACCCGCGCGCCGGGCGGTCCCCGGTCGCCGAGGCCCACCGCGGTGGGCGGCCGGTCTCGATGGGCCCGGCCGAACTCGCCGAGCACGCCCAGGCGCGGCGCGTCCCGTCGCGGGACTTCCACCTGGTCGCCCTGCCGGTGCACGGGAACGGCGGCGGCTGCCTGCTCGCCGTGAGCGAGCGCCCCGCCGGGTTCGACACCGACGACCGCAAGTGCCTGGAACTCATCTCCGAGGCGGTCGCCTTCACCGCCCCGGCCGCGCCCACCGAGGGCGGTGAACTGCCGCCGGGCGCCTTCAGCCTCGCGATGGACACCGGCCGCGTCCGGGTCGGTGACGAACTGCTGGACCTGTTCGGCCTGGACCCCGTGGAGTTCGACGGCCGGGTCGAGACCCTCCTCGGCATGACCGTGCCGGAGGACCTGCCCTCGCTGATGTCCGTCGTGGAGGCGGACCACATGTCCATCGGCGACCGGGAGCTGGAGTTCCGCGTGCTCCAGCCCACCGGGCCGCCGAAGTGGCTCAGACTGAGCGGGCGTCTCCTGCCCGGCGGCGAGGGCCACCCCGCGCGGCTCGTGGGCACCGTCGCCGACGCCTCCACGCTGCGCTCCGACGTCACCGACGTGGCCCGTGTCCAGCGCCTGGCCACCGCGCTGGCCACCGCCGTCACCGTCCGTGACGTCGGGAACGCCGTGGTCGCCGCCCTGCGCCGGCCGCTCCTGGCCGACCGGATCGCCCTCGCCGAGCTGGAGAGCGACCGCCTCGTCGTCACCGTCCTCGACCCGCCCGAACCCGAGGCCTGGCCCGAGCTGTGGCGCACGGAGTGGCGGGGCGAGTGGCCCGACGCGCCCGTGCGCGCCATGCCCACCCTCGTCGCCGCGCTGCGCGAGGGCCGGGCCCGGATCTGGCCCGCCGGCAGTCCCCTGGAACGCTCCCTGGCCGAGGTCGGCCCCGGCGGCCTCGCCGTCCTGCCGCTGCCCGCCGGAAACCGCATGGCCGGAGCCTGCCTGATCGGCTGGGACAGCCCGCACGACTTCGGCGCCGACGAGCGCGCCCTGCTCACCGCCTGCGCCGGCCTCGCCGGACAGGCCCTGGTGCGGGCCCGGGCCTTCGACGCCGAACACGAACTCGTCGGCATGCTCCAGCGCCAGCTGCTGCCGCGCCGCCTGCCCCGGCTGCCGGGCGCGGTGGCCGTCGCCCGCTATCTGCCCAGCACGGCCGGACTCGAACTCGGCGGCGACTGGTACGACGTCATCCCGCTGCCCGACAACCACGTCGCCCTGATCATCGGCGACGTCCAGGGGCACAGCGCGGGCGCCGCCACCCTCATGGGCCAGATGCGCACCGCCCTGCGCGCCTACGCCGTCGAAGGGCACCCGCCGGACGTCGTGGTCGCGCACGCCAACCGACTGCTCATGGACATGGAGAGCGACCTCTTCGCCACCTGCGCCTACGTCGACATCGACCTGGAGGAGGGCTCCGCCTGGTGCGTGCGTGCCGGGCACCTGCCGCCGGTGCTGCGGTACCCGGACGGCCGGACCGAGATCGCGGAGGCCGAGGGCGGCCCGCCCCTCGGCGTGATCACCCGGGCCGACTTCCCCATGAGTCCGCTCCGGCTGCCGCCCGGCACCGTGATCGCCCTGGCCACGGACGGCCTCGTCGAGACGCCCGGAACCGACATCGACGAGGGCATGGACCGCCTCGCCGGCCGGCTGGCCGAAGCCGCCCCCGCCGAGCTGGGGCACGTCGCCGACGCCCTCCTCGGCAACGCCCCGCGCAGCGACGACGTCGCCCTGCTCCTCATGCGCTACGACGGCATGGACCTGCGCCCGCTGCGGGAGAGCTGGACGGTGTGGCGCGTCCCGCAGGCGGTCGGGCACGCCCGCCGCTTCGCCCGGCGCACCCTGCGCTCCTGGGGCGTCACCGAGGACATCGACGCCATCCTCCTCGTCGTCTCCGAACTCGTCACCAACGCTCTCGTCCACACCGACGGCCGGGTCCGCATGGACCTCACGCTCATCAACGACCGCCTGCGTGTCGCCATCGCCGACGCCTCCCCGCGCAGCCCGGTCCGGCCGGCCAGCATCGGCTGGGAGGCCACGGGCGGCCGGGGCATCCTCCTCGTCGAGGCCCTGGCGGCGACGTGGGGGACTCTGCCGGTCAGCGGCGGCAAGCAGGTGTGGGCGGAGCTGGTCCTCGGGCGGTGAACCCTGTCCAGGATCACCTGGTGACCGGGCCGGTTCGCCGGGTACCCGGGCGGCGCAAGACGGAGAACCCGAGCCGAAGGAAGAGGAACGTCATGGCTCAGCATGTCCGCGACATCATGACCAGCGATCCGGCCACGGTCGAGCCGCAGACCTCCGTCGCCGAGGTGGCCCGCATCATGCGCGACGAGGACCTCGGCGTCGTCCTGGTGACGGACGGCGACGATCTGCGCGGTGTGGTCACCGACCGTGACCTGGTGGTCCGGGCGATCAGCCAGGGCGGCGACCCGGAGCAGACCACCGTGGCCGGTGCGTGCAGTGACGACCTGGTCACCGTCAGCCCCGACGACGACCTGGATCACGCGGTGGAGCTGATGCGTGAGCACTCCGTGCGCCGTATCCCGGTCGTCGACCACGGCCACCCCGTGGGCATCGTCTCCCTCGGCGACATGGCCATGGAGCGCGACCCGGACTCGGCGCTGGGCGACATCAGCGCCGCACGTCCCAACACGTGACGACAGCACCCGGCCGGCCCCGCGCACGCACTGTGCGCGGGGCCGTCGCATGCGGGGGCAACAGCCTTGAGGCGCACGGGACTTCAAAGCGCGGCCGAGACGTCACGATTCGTGTTTGTTCGGTTTGTTCATGGGGACTCGAACAGCAGCGGAACGCAGAAGGAAGATGATGAGTCGTGACGTCCATGGAGACCAGTGACAAGCCCGTCGTCCGTCGGCCCGAGACCGGCTGGTCGAAGGCACGCCGCCTGCGCGGCAAGGCCGCGCTGCGGACCTGCCTCCCCGCCGTGGAGGACCGGGCCACCACCCGGACCGCGCGCTCCGAGCCGGACTGGAACATCGTCAGGGGCGAGGACTGACCCCTCCCCAGGAGGCCGCGTGGTGACGGTGGGCGTAACTCCGCGCGTCGACAACCAAAAGAAGTGATGTTCACATCCGCCGGATCACGACTAAGGTGAACCGAATGAAGGCTCTCGTGCTGTCCGGCGGCGCAGGAACAAGACTGAGGCCGATCACACACACGTCGGCCAAGCAACTGGTGCCAGTGGCCAACAAGGCCGTGCTTTTCTATGGGTTGGAGTCGATCGCCGAGGCCGGCATCACCGACGTGGGCATGATCGTCGGGGACACGGCAGCGGAGATCGAGGAAGCGGTGGGCGACGGGTCGCAGTTCGGCCTGAAGATCACCTACATCCCCCAGGAGCGGCCCCTGGGGCTGGCCCACGCGGTACTGATCGCCCGGGACTACCTCGGCGACGACGACTTCGTGATGTACCTCGGCGACAACTTCATCGTCGGCGGCATCACCGACCTCGTCGACGAGTTCCGCGGCAACCGGCCCGACGCCCAGATCCTGCTCACGCGCGTGGCCGACCCACGCGCCTTCGGCGTCGCCGAACTCGACCCCTCCGGCCAGGTCATCGGCCTGGAGGAGAAACCCGACCGGCCCAAGAGCGATCTCGCCTTGGTCGGCGTCTACCTGTTCACCCCCTTGATTCACGAAGCGGTACGCGCCATCGAACCGTCCTGGCGCGGCGAACTGGAGATCACCCACGCCATCCAGCACCTGATCGACTCCCGCGCCGACGTGCGCTCCACGGTCATCACGGGCTACTGGAAGGACACCGGCAACGTCGGCGACATGCTCGAGGTGAACCGCATGGTTCTCGAGGGCATGGACCGCCGGATCGACGGCGACGTGGACACCGCGTCGGAGACCATCGGACGCGTGGTGGTGGAGGAGGGCGCGCGGATCGTCAACTCCCGCATCGTCGGCCCCGCCGTCATCGGTTCCGGAACCGTCATCACCAACTCCTACGTGGGTCCCTTCACCTCCATCGCGGAGAACTGCCGGATCACCGACAGTGAAGTGGAGTTCTCCATCGTGCTGCGGGACTCCTCGATCCAGGGCGTCGGCCGGATCGAGGCCTCGCTGATAGGCCGGCACGTCGAGGTGACGCCGGCTCCCAGCGTCCCCAGCGCCCACCGCTTCGTCCTCGGAGACCACAGCAAGGTGCAGATCACTTCATGAACCTCCTCGTCACCGGCGCAGCCGGGTTCATCGGCTCCCGCTACGTCCGCGCAACGCTCGCCTCGGACGCGCCCGACGCGCCGCGCATCACCGTGCTGGACAAGCTCACCTACGCCGGCACCCTCGACAACCTCGAACTAGGCCACCCCCGGCTGGAGTTCGTCCAGGGCGACATCTGCGACGCCGAACTGGTCGACAAGCTCATGGCCGACGCGGACCAGGTCGTGCACTTCGCCGCCGAATCCCATGTGGACCGCTCCATCACCGGCGCGGCCGACTTCGTCCGCACCAACGTGCTGGGCACCCAGACCCTGCTGGACGCCGCCCTGCGCCACGCCGTGGGCCCCTTCGTGCACGTCTCCACCGACGAGGTCTACGGCTCCATCGAGACCGGCTCCTGGCCGGAGGACCACCCGCTGCAACCGAACTCCCCGTACTCGGCCTCCAAGGCCTCCTCCGACCTGCTCGCCCTGGCCTACCACCGCACCCACGGCCTGGACGTGCGCGTCACCCGCTGCTCCAACAACTACGGCCCGCACCAGTTCCCCGAGAAGGTCATCCCGCTGTTCGTCACCAACCTCCTCGACGGCCACAAGGTGCCGCTGTACGGAGAGGGCCGCAACGTCCGTGACTGGCTGCACGTGGACGACCACTGCCAGGGGGTCGACCTCGTCCGCACCAAGGGCCGGCCCGGCGAGGTCTACAACATCGGCGGCGGCACCGAGCTCACCAACAAGGAGCTCACCGGCCTGCTCCTTAAGGCCTGCGGGGCGGACTGGGACCGGGTGGAGTACGTCGAGGACCGCAAGGGCCACGACCTGCGCTACTCGGTCGACTGGTCCAAGGCCCGCGACGAACTCGGCTACCGCCCCCGCCACGACTTCACCACCGGCCTCGCCGAGACCGTCGCCTGGTACCGCGACAACCGTGCCTGGTGGGAGCCCCTGAAGCAGCGCGTCGCCCAGGAGCGGGCATGAGGTGGCTGATCACCGGGGCGGGCGGAATGCTCGGCCATGACGTGGTCGAGGAGCTCACCCGGCGCGGCGAGGAGGTGGTGGGCCTGGACCGGGCGGCCCTGGACATCACCCGGCCCGCGGCCGTCGACACGGCTGTGCGCGACCACCGGCCCGACCTGGTCGTGAACTGCGCCGCGTACACGGCCGTGGACGACGCCGAGAGCGACGAGGCCCGCGCCCTGGAGATCAACGGGGACGGACCGCGCCTGCTCGCCCGCGCCTGTGCGGCGCACGGCGCCCGCCTGATCCACGTCTCCACGGACTACGTCTTCTCCGGCGAGGCTCGCACGACCCCCTACCCGGAGGACCATCCGACGGGCCCGCGCACCGCCTACGGCCGCACCAAGCTGGCCGGGGAGCGGGCCGTGCTGGAGGAACTGCCCGGGGCCAGCGCGATCGTGCGCACGGCTTGGCTCTACGGGGTCCACGGCGCTAACTTCGTGCGGACCATGATCGGTCTCGAAGCCCGCCGCGACACCCTCGACGTCGTCGACGACCAGCGCGGGCAGCCCACCTGGAGCGCGGACGTCGCCGAACGGATCGCCGACCTCGGCGTACGGCTCGGCCCCGACGCGCACGGCGTCTTCCACGCCACCAACTCGGGCGAGGCCACCTGGTACGAGCTGGCCCGCGAGGTGTTCTCCCTCATCGGCGCCGACCCGGGCCGGGTGCGCCCCACCAGCAGCGCGGCCTTCCCCCGGCCCGCGCCCCGCCCGGCGTACAGCGCCCTCGCACACCGCCGGTGGCAGGAGATCGGCCTGCCCCCGCCGCGCGACTGGCGCTCCGCCCTGCACGAAGCACTGCCCCGTATCCGCAAGGAAGGTCCCCCTTCGTGAAACGCCATGAGTTCCTCCGGGAACTGCACAAGGTCAGCGCCAATCGCAACTACCTGGAGATCGGCGTCAACGACGGCCGCAGCCTGACGTTGTCCCGCGTCCCCAGCATCGCGATCGACCCCGCCTTCAAGGTGGTCTCGGAGCTGAGGTGCGACGTCCATCTGGTGAAGGCCACCAGCGACGACTTCTTCGCCCGTGACAACCCCCTCCAGCACCTCAAGGGCGGCCGTCACCCGCTGCGCAACCTGCGCCGCGGCCGCAGCCCGATCGGCTACTGGCGCAAAACGACGCTGGACCTGTCGTTCATCGACGGCATGCACCTGTTCGAGTTCGCACTGCGCGACTTCATGAACGTCGAGAAGTACTCGGACTGGTCCAGCGTGATCGTCCTCGACGACATGCTGCCGCGCAGCATCGACGAGGCGGCCCGGGACCGGCACACCAACGCCTGGACCGGCGACGTCTTCAAGATCACCGAGGTGCTGGCGCGTTACCGCCCCGACCTGGTCACGGTGCAGGTGGACACCGCCCCGACCGGCCAGCTGGTCGTCTTCGGCGCCGACCCGAACAACCGGGTGCTGCACGACAAGTACGACGAGATCATGGCCGAGTACAAGATCCCCGACCCGCAGAAGGTCCCCGAGGCGATCCTGGAACGGGCCGGTGCGGTGCGCCCCGAGGCTCTCGTGGAAGCAGGCTTCTGGCGCCCCCTCGTCCAGGCCCGCAACCGCGGCCTGCCCCGCTCCATCGGCTGGGAGCCCCTGCGCAAGGCCCTGCAACAGGTGGGCGTCAGCCGCTGACCCCGACGCCGGGCTTCTCGACGTCCCTCGGGCCCGGGCCCGGGCCCAGGCGCTGCGCGCGCCTGGGCCTTCGGCATGCCGGAGGGATGCGGCTCGGCCGTTGCGTGGTGTGGCGGCCAGCGGTCCCGGGTGCGGGGCGACTCACCCTGGGGCGACTCTGTGACTGCCGGTGTGCCCCTCCCGAATCAGCCCTCTGCCGACCGGGGTACCGGCTTCGGGCGCCGAGCACAGCCGTGCCCGCGCAGCCTCCGGCGTGTCGCGTACGCCGCGCGGACCGGCCCACGGCGTGTCGCGTGCGCCGCGCAGGCGGGTCCAAAGGCGTGTCGTGGGCCCCTCCGGGCCGCAGCGGGCACCGGCCTCGGGCGCTGCCCGCTGCACGTGGTGCCGGACGGTGAGGGCCGCCCGGTCCTCGGTCGCGTCCGCAGGGCCGGGGCCCGCGGCCCGCGCGCCCGTGCCGGGAACCTCGTTCTCGGCGGGGGATGGTGCGCCGCCGCACCGGGCTGCGACTGCATGGCCTCGATCCCCCCCCCGCAGCCGGGCACGCACCTCACCCGGGTCGGCCTCTGGCGTCGCGCCCCGTCCGGGACCCCAACGCCCCGCCTGCCGCAGGCGTCAGCCGTCCCGTCGCCGGCCCCGCAGCTCCTCGTAATAGGCAAGGCAGGTCTCATACGACGGCAGCAAGCCCTGGCGTTCCGCCTCGGCCAGGGTCGGGGCCTGTTCGTCCTTGGGGGAGAGGAGCGGCTCGATTCCGTCCGGCCACTCGATGCCCAGGGCCGGGTCGAGGGCGTGGATGCCGTGTTCGCGTTCCGGGGCGTAGCCCGCCGAGCACAGGTACACCACGGTCGCGTCGTCGGTCAGGGCCATGAACGCGTGGCCCAGCCCCTCCGCGAGGAACACCGCGTGCCGGGTGTCCTCGTCGAGCCGTACCGCCTCCCACTGCCCGTAGGTGGGGGAGCCCACGCGGATGTCGATCACTACGTCCAGGACGGCACCGCGCACACAGGTGACGTACTTGGCCTGGCTGGGCGGCACATCCGCGAAGTGCACACCCCGCAGCACGCCCCGCCGGGAGACCGAGCAGTTGGCCTGGGCCAGGGACAGGTCGTAGCCCGTGGCCTCACGGAACTCCGCGCTGCGGTACCACTCGTGGAAGCTGCCCCGGTCGTCCGGGAAGATCTTGGGCTCCAGAACCCAGGCGCCCTCTATCCCCAGTGGTCGCATGCCGTCACTGCCCTCCGATGCTGATACGGGAAACCTTCCGACGCACGGTACCGGCCACGCGTCGCGCACGCCGCGCCACCCGCAGCGCCAGGCCGGGCTGCGGCACCGGCGCCACCTGCACACGCCCGCCCGCCGAGCGCAGCGCGAACGGCAACCCGGTGTACAGCGGCCGGGCGGCGTCCGGGGCCAGGCACAGGGCCACCCGCCAGACGCCGCGCGAGAGGTTCTCCGCGGGCAGGGCCGCCGCCAGCACAGCCCCCGTCCCGTCCGTGGCGGGGGAGAGCGTGCCGGGCGCCTCCAAGATCTGCTGGGCGGACACGAACCGCAGCCGCACTTCGGTGTCGCCGGGGACGTACAGCGGAACCAGCGCACGGACGTGGTCGCCGGAGACGGTGACGCCGGACTGCTGCACGCGGCCCAGCCCCAGCCGCTTGCCACGCACGCCGAGCTCCAGGGAGAGGTTGCCGTGCGGATCAGTCCAGTACGGCAGCACCGGACGATCCCCCACGACCCCCACGTCCGGCGTGGGCCGGCTCGCCCGCGGCGCCGGGCCCAGCCGGCACTCCTTGGTCCAGCCGCCCAGTTTGACCCGGACGAGTGCGTCCCAGACGCCGTCCTTCGGCAGGTCGGCCGGATCGACGGTGGCGGTCGCCCGCAGCACCAGCCGGACCTCCTTGCCGTCCCCGACGGGCACGGTCTCGCGGGTGAACCGCACGGGCTGGAAGTACTGCGCGGCGCTGGACCGCTCCCGCAGCAGCAGGTCCGCGGTGGCCTGGCCGAAGCGCGCGGCGGTCTGCGCGGCCACCCACTCCACCGCCTCGGACACGTCCTTGGGCGCGTCGTCCAGCGGTGTCGCCTCGGCGTCGGCCGGGAAGGTCATCGGGTCGCCGCCGGACGTGTACTCGGCCGTGAAGCCGACGCTGAGCGTACCGCCCCGCCACTCCACGTGCCCGGGGGCCGCCTTGGGCGCGACACCGGCCTCCCACCGGGCGAAGGAGACGACGTCGTCGTACCGGTCGGCCGCGGTCAGCGCGGCGACGACCTGCTGCGTCGGCTGGAGCCCGGCCGCGACCCCGGGACCGAACCGCTCGACGACGACCTCGTGGATTTCGGCGAACAGTTCCCTGCGGTAGTCGTCCGGCAGCTTCAACAAGCGCCGGGCCCGCAGCCGCTCGACCATCTCCACACGCAGCCAGCGCCGGAAGAGCTTGTCACGCACCGGTCCGGGCTCGGTGTACCGCTCGACGACGTCGAGGGCCTCGCGGAGGTTCTTGAAGTAGCCGACCGGATCGAAGCGTTCGAAGCCGGCGTTGGAGCCGTCCTCCCGCCGGAGGTGGTAGTAGCAGACGTAGTCGCTGAGAACGGAGACGTTCTCCGCGCGCAGATACGCCTCGGCGATGAAGACGTGGTCCTCCAGGCGCCTTCTGCCCTCGGGGAACCGCAGGCCGATGCGGTCGAGGAAGGCACGGCGGAACATCTTGTGCGGGGTGAGGCTGTCGATGAGCGGGGCGTTCTCGACGGTGGCGCGCGGGTGGTTGCGGCGGAACAGCTCCACCGGCACCCCGCGGCCCTTGCCGGCCATCTTGCCCACGACGACATCGGCGCCGTTGGCCACGCCGTAGTCGTACATCCGCTCCAGGGCCTCGTCGCCCAGGTAGTCGTCGTTGTCGACGAACATGACGAACTCGCCGCGGGAGGCTTCGATGCCGACGTTGCGGGGCTTGCCCGACCAGCCGGAGTTCTCCTGGTGGATGACCTTCATCCGGGGGTCCTCGGCGGCGAGCGCGTCCAGCCGGGCCGGTGTCTCGTCGGTCGAGCCGTCGTCGACGAAGATCACCTCGTACTCTTCGGGAGGCAGCGACTGCCTCTTGAGCGAGGCGATGCAGTCCTCGATGTAGATCCCCGGGTTGTAGACGGGGATGATGACGCTGACCTTGACCGGCATCGGGTTTCCGGGCCCCTTCGGGTCGCTTGCCGTAGACGTCCTGTTGTACTGCGTGTTGCCCGATGCTAACCCGGTCGGCGATCCCGCCTCACCTTTCGAGACCGGGCCGTGATCATCTCCGGCCACGGGGCAACTGAGCTGCGCGGTCCGCCTGTTTGAAGATCGACCGGGTTCCCGGGCGGGGCGGCGGGAAGCCTCTAGGGTGAGGATGTGCGCCTGCTTTTCATGTCCGATACTCACCTGCCCAAGCGGGCCAAGGTCCTGCCCGCCCCCCTGCTGGCCGAATTCCCGCACGCCGACGTCGTGTTCCACGCCGGCGACTGGGTCGACAGGGCCACCCTCGACCTGCTGGAGGACCGCTGCCGCAGGCTCGTCGGCGTGTACGGCAACAACGACGGACCGGACCTGCGCGCCCGGCTGCCCGAGGTGGCGTACGCGGACCTGGGCGGGCTGCGCTTCGGCGTGGTCCACGAGACGGGCCCCGCCCAGGGCCGGGAGAAGCGCTGCGCCGCCCGCTTCCCCGACCTCGACGTGCTGGTCTTCGGCCACAGCCACATCCCCTGGGACACCACGGCCCCCACCGGCCTGCGGCTGCTCAACCCGGGCTCCCCGACGGACCGCCGCCGCCAGCCCCACTGCACGTACATGACCGCCACCGTCGCCGACGGCCGTCTCACCGACGTGGAACTGCACCGGCTGCCGCCCCGCATCCCCGGCTAGGGCCCTTCCGATGGATCTCCGCAGCGTCGCGCCCGGCGCGCACTCCCCCAAGCCCTCGGCTTCGCTCGAGCAGGGGGACCCCCTGACTCACCGGGGGCGGGGTGGATGCACCGCTCCCTCCGTGGCGGTCAGCGGAACCCCGGTGCCGCCCCAGCGCAGCGCGACGATCTCGGCGGCGACGGACACCGCCACCTCCTCGGGCGTGCGGGCCCCCAGGTCGAGACCGACCGGTGAGCGCAGCCGGGACAGCTCCCGCTCGGTGAGCCCGGCCTCGGCCAGCCGCTGCGCCCGGTCGGCGTGGGTACGGCGGCTGCCCATCGCCCCGATGTAGGCGGCGGGCCGGCGCAGCGCCTCCTGGAGCAGCGGCACGTCGAACTTGGGGTCGTGCGTGAGGACGCAGACGACCGTGCGCTCGTCGGTGTCCGTGTCCCTCAGGTAGCGGTGCGGCCACTCGGCGACCACCTCGACGCCCTCGGGGAAGCGCCGGGGCGTGGCGAAGACGGGGCGGGCGTCGCACACCGTGACCCGGTAGCCGAGGAAGTCCCCGATGCGGGCGACGGCCGCCGCGTAGTCGATCGCGCCGAAGACCAGCATCCGCGGCGGCGGTGCGAAGGACTGCAGGAACACGCTCACGGAGTCCTCGCGGCGCTGCCCCTGAGGGCCGTAGTGCCGCAGGCCGGTGGCACCGAGAGCGAGCTCGCCGCGCGCGTCGGCGGTGACGGCCGCGTCCAGGCCGCTCGCGCCCAGCGTGCCCGACACCCGCTCCGGCCGGACGGCGAGTGCCGCCCCGCGCGGGGCCGGGCCGTCGGTCACCGTCGCCATGGTCACCGGTTCTCCGGCCTCGACGGAGTCCACGACCGCGCCGAAGGCGGGATCCAGCTCGGGCGTCACGGGACGCACGAGCAGCGTGATCTCACCACCGCAGGTCAGGCCGACGGCGAAGGCCTCCTCGTCGCTGTAGCCGAAGCTCTCCAGCCGGGCCTGGCCGCTCGCCACGACATCCTGCGCCAGCTCGAACACCGCACCCTCGACACAGCCCCCGGACACGCTGCCCACGACCTCCTCGTCCGGACCCACCGCCATCGCCGCGCCCGGGTCGCGCGGCGCGCTGCGGCTGACCTCGACGACCGTCGCCAGGCCGAACGGGAGCCCGGACGCGTACCAGCGGCCGAGCACCGGGAGGATGTCACGCACGACCGGCTCCTTCCACGCGGCCCACGGGTACCCCGCCGGCCCTTAATTCCGTTGTGGCCCGCCGGGCCGGTCTGCTGCACTGCACGGGTCGACGACGTCATCGAGTCCCGAGGAGCAACAGATGCGCACTGCGTCCATGTCACCCCAGACAGGAACGGCTCTCTCTCCGAAGGACATGACGCCTCGTGCAGTTGCTGAACCTTGGAATTCTCGCCCATGTCGACGCAGGTAAGACCAGTCTGACCGAGCGGCTGCTCCATTCGGCCGGGGTGATCGACGAGGTCGGCCGCGTCGACGACGGGAACACCCGTACCGACACCCTCGCCCTGGAGCGGCAGCGTGGCATCACCATCAAGTCCGCCGTCGTCTCGTTCCCGCTCGACGGTGTGACGGTCAACCTCATCGACACACCCGGTCACCCGGACTTCATCGCCGAGGTGGAGCGCGTGCTCGGCGTGCTGGACGGCGCCGTCCTCGTGATCTCCGCCGTCGAAGGGGTGCAGGCGCAGACGCGGGTGCTGATGCGGACGCTCCAGCGGCTGCGCATCCCGACCCTGCTCTTCGTCAACAAGATCGACCGGCGCGGGGCGCGGGACGAGGAGGTGCTGCGGTCGGTCTCGGCCCGCCTGACACCCGCCATCGTGCCGATGGGAACCGCCACCGGCCTCGGTACGCGTGCGGCCCGTTTCCTCCCGGGGCCCGGCCCGGCCGCCCCCCTCGACGTCCTGGCCGACCACGACGACACCGTGCTGTCCGCGTACGTCGAGGGCACCGTCACGGACGCCCTCCTGCGCAGGTCCCTCGTCGCGCAGACCCGGGAGGCCCTGGTCCACCCGGTCTACTTCGGTTCCGCCGCCACGGGCGCCGGCGTGGACGCGCTCCTGTCCGGCATCGAGGAACTGCTGCCGGCCGCCGACGGGGGCGCGGACGGGCCGGTCTCCGGCACCGTGTTCAAGGTCGAGCGGGGCCCGGCGGGGGAGAAGGTCGCCTACGCGCGGATGTTCTCCGGCACGCTGCGCACCCGCGACCGGATCCCCTTCGGAGCGGACGGCGCCGAGGGCCGGATCACCGGGATCAGCGTCTTCGGCCACGGCACGGACACCCGTGCGGACGCCGTCGCCGCAGGGCAGATCGCCCGGCTGTGGGGGCTCGGTGACATCAGGATCGGCGACGCGATCGGCGAACCCCGCAAGACGTACGAGCACTTCTTCGCCCCGCCCACCCTGGAGACGGTCGTCGTCCCGGGGCCCGGCGTGAACAGAGGCGCACTCCACCTCGCGCTCACCCAGCTCGCCGAACAGGACCCGCTGATCGGCCTGCGCCACGACGAACGACGGCAGGAGACCTCCGTGTCCCTCTACGGCGAGGTGCAGAAGGAGGTCGTCCAGGCCACCCTCGCCGACGAGTACGGTCTCCACGTCACCTTCCGCGAGACCACCCCGCTGTGCGTCGAACGGCTCGTCGGCACCGGGCATGCCGTGGAGTTCAACAAGAAGGACCCGAACCCGTTCCTCGCGACGGTCGGCCTGCGCGTAGAACCGGCACCGGTCGGCTCGGGCGTCGGCTTCCGCCTGGAGGTGGAGCTCGGCTCCATGCCGTACGCCTTCTTCAAGGCCGTCGAGGACACCGTGCGCGAGACCCTCGACCAGGGGCTGTACGGCTGGCAGGTCACCGACTGCACGGTCAC
Organism: Streptomyces azureus; assembly: GCF_001270025.1. Lineage (NCBI taxonomy): Bacteria > Bacillati > Actinomycetota > Actinomycetes > Kitasatosporales > Streptomycetaceae > Streptomyces > Streptomyces azureus. The sequence continues at coordinate 83,011 of NZ_DF968186.1, forward strand.
CATGACCCACAGCGGCTACTCGCCCCGCCAGAGCCACGCCCACCAGGGCTTCGACAAGAGCATGTCGAGCACCGGTGCCGACTTCCGCGGCGTCACCCCGCTGGTGCTGATCGAGGCGCTGCGGCGGGCCGGGACACGGGTCCACGAGCCGATGCACCGCTTCCGCGTCGAGGCCCCGGCCGACACCCTCGGCGCCCTGCTGCCGGTTCTCGCCGGGCTCGCGGCCGTACCGGAGGCGACGCGGAACCGGGGCGACCTCTGCGTCCTCGAAGGCACCGTGCCGGCGGCCCGGGTGCACACCCTCGGGCAACTGCTGCCGGGGCTGACCCGCGGTGAGGGGGAACTGGAGAGCGCCTTCGACCACTATGCGCCAGTCACGCACGGCACGGTGCCGCGGCGCCCGCGCACCGACCACAACCCGCTGAACAGGAAGGAGTACTTGTTGAACGTGACACGGAGGGTGGGTGGTTGAGGTGTGCGCGCTGGCCGAGAGGGAACTTACTCCAGAGTCAGGGGTGTTGACGGTGTCCTGATATCACCGGACTGTAGTGGACATGCCGACTATCCAAGTACGTCTGCTGGTTGTCCTGGCTGTCCTCTTCGGCTCCCTGTCGGTGGCGGGCGTCCCGCCCGCCACCGCCGCGTCCCCTCCCGGTTCCCTCTGGTTCGACGACCCGGCCGTCACCGTGAAGAACGGCCGCTTCACCGACGCCTCCGGCCGCGAGGTCGTCCTGCGCGGCTACAACGTCTCCGGCGAGACCAAGCTGGCGGAGAACGGCGGCCTGCCCTTCGCCTCCGTCGCCGACGCGCGCAAGTCGGCGACCGCCCTGCGCGCCCTCGGCGGCGGCAACACCGTCCGCTTCCTGCTCTCCTGGGCCTACGCCGAACCCGAGCGCGGCAAGATGGACACCGCCTACCTGGCCGCCGCCACCGCCCAGATGAAGGCCTTCCTCGACGTCGGCATCCGCGTCTACCCCGACTTCCACCAGGACCTGTACTCCCGGCACCTGTTCGACGCCGACAGCTGGTACACGGGCGACGGCGCGCCCAAGTGGGCGGTGGACGCCGGGAACTACCCCGACGAGTCCTGCGGGATCTGCCTCTTCTGGGGACAGAACATCACCCAGAACGAGGCCGTGAAGCGTGCCTCGTACGACTTCTGGCACAACGCGCACGGCGTGCAGGACGCCTTCCTCGCCACCGCCGAGAAGACCATGGCGTACGTCGAACAGCACCTGAGCGCCGACCAGTTCAAGGGGGTCGTCGGCTTCGACCCCTACAACGAGCCGCACGCGGGCGTCTACGACTCCGGGCAGACCAGCCGCGCCTGGGAGAAGGACGTCCTGTGGCCGTTCTTCGAGAAGTTCCGGGCCCGTATGGACGCGGCCGGCTGGCGGGACAAGCCCGCCTTCGTGGAGCCGAACCTCTTCTGGAACGCCAACCTCGACTTCCAGAAGCAGGAGGGCGGCCTGCTCGACGCCGGAAGACTCGGACCGCGCTATGTGTTCAACACCCACTTCTACGACCAGAAGGCCATCTCCGGCGTCTTCATGTGGGGCAAGGCTGCCGACGGCCAGTACGCGAACGACTTCCGCACGGTCCGCGACCGGGCCGCCGCCGCGCAGACCGCCGCCGTGGTCAGCGAGTTCGGGCATCCCCTGGCGGGCAACGTCTCCGACAAGGCGCCCACCGTCCTCAAGGCGATGTACCAGGCCCTCGACTCCCGCCTGAAGGGCGCCGACTGGTGGTCCGACCCGGCGGCCTCGGGACCGGTCCTCTCCGGCTCGCAGTGGCAATGGGACATCTACAACGGCCGGCACCGCGAGCTGATGAACGGCAACCCCGACAAGGTGCTCACCGCCGGTGACGCCTGGAACGACGAGGACCTGTCCGCCGTACGCCTCGACGACTCGGGCAAGCCGGTGCTGCGCCAGGACGCCCGGCTCCTGGACCGCGTCTATCCGAGCGCCACGGCCGGGAAGACCGTCGGCTTCACCTACGAGGACCGCTCCCGGGACGGTGCGACGACCCTGACCTGGAACCCGGTGCCGGACTCACTGCCGAACGTGAAGCGGCTGGTGGGCTCCGGACAGTACGGGCTGCTGCTGTGGCGCTCGGACGGCGGCCGGGCACCCACCGAACTGCACCTGCCGGCGAGCTTCCCGACCGCCTCCACCACGGTCGTCTCCGACCTGGGCACGTCCCACGCCCCGCCCGCGTACACCTCGACGACCCCGATCGGCGTGGCCCAGGAGCCCGGCGGCACGGGAAGCCGCCGCCTGCTGCTCACCGCGCCGGACTCGGGCGTCCCGCACTACGCGCTGGTGACCAACGGGGCGACGGCTCCCTCGGCGGACCAGCTGAACGCCGCCCGCTCCGAGCTGGCGGCGTGGGCCGCGAAGGAGGTCAACCAGCGGACGGGCTAGTCCAGTCGGCCCGGACCTGGCCGAGCCGGACGCGCTGCGGGTGGTCCCCGACCGGCACGGACGCGACCTTCTTCCCGGTGGCGAAGTCGATGGCCGTGACCTGGTCGGTTCCGCTCTCGGAGACGACGCAACTCCTGCCGTCACCGCTGACCGTGGCCCAGTAGGGCTTGGCGGCGGTGACGAGCGGGCCCTCCTGGAGGGTGCCGCGGTCGACGACCGTGGCGTAGTCGTCCATGGTCCCCGCGACGCACAGCTTCTTGCCGTCCGGGCTCATCGAGAGGCCGTGGTGGCGTGAGTCGTTGACGAAGGTGGTGCGCTCGTCGCTGGTCGCCGGGTTCTTCGGCAGGGTCTTCGTCCGGGTGATCTTGTCGGTGGCCAGGTCGTACTCGAAGAAGCCGTTGAAGAACGACACCTGGAAGTACAGCTTCGACTCGTCCGGCGAGAAGACCGCCGGCCGGACCGCGTCGGAGTAGTCCTTGAGGCCGATCGCGTCCAGGCGCGGGCGCATGTCGATGACCTTGACCTGCTGGTACGTGGTCGCGTCGATGACGGTGATGCGGCGGTCGCCCTTCGTCCAGTCCAGCCAGGGCGCGTCGGTCTGCGTGTTCACCTCGCCGATCGACATGTTGTAGATGTACTTGCCGTCCTTGGTGAAGACGTTCTCGTGCGGCTTGTCGCCGGTGGCGGCCTTGCCGAGCTGCTTGCCCGTCTCGATGTCCAGGACGTGCACGGTGTTGCCGGTCGAGGCCGACACCGCGACCCGCTTGCCGTCGGGGGAGACGGCCATGTGGTCGGAGCGGAAACCGGACACCGGGAAGCGCCAGTTGATCCGCCCGGAGGCGAGGTCGATCGAGACGACGTCGGCGAAGCTGGGCCGGGAGACGACCACCGACTTCCCGTCCGGAGTGGAGTACATGTCGTCGACGAACTGGTCGTGTCCCTCGCCGACGCTGTTGCGGATCGTCATGAAGGCGATCCATCTGATCGGATCGGCGTTGATCTCCGCCATCCGCTCGTCCTTGTCGGGTATGACGTTGATCCGGCCGATCCTCGCGAAGTCGCCGGTGGACTTGATGACTTCGGCGGTGCCGTCCCAGTTGTTGCCCACGAACAGCACCTGGCGCAGCGCGGCGGAGGCGTCCTGGGCGTCCGCGTGGGCGGCGGTCGCGGGAACGGTGGCGGTCAGGGCGAGGGCGGCGGTCAGGGAGCACAGGTGCCGTCGTCGGAAGACGGGCATGGCTGATCCCTCCTCTGCGGGTGGGGGCGAGGAATCTGAACACACGTACTTTCAGAGTCAACTTACTGCAAAGTAAGGAAGGGGCGGCCTTCTTCACAAGACCGCGTCCACGACAAAATCGCGTCCGAGCGAAGATGGGCGTTCGAGCGGATGAAGGGAGAGCCGGTGCCGGGCAGACTCAGAGCGCCGACCGGCCGCTACGGCGGCAAGACCGCCGAGGAGCGGCAGGCCGAGCGCCGCCGGCGGTTCCTGGACGCCGCGCTCCGGTTGTTCGGCGACACTCCCGGCTTCCGCGCCACCACCGTCGCGGCGCTCAGCGAGGCGGCCGGGCTGTCCACCCGTCAGTTCTACGAGGAGTTCCGCACCCTTGAGGACGTACTCGCGGCCCTGCACCTCCAGGTCAACGACTGGGCCGAGGCGGCGGTGCTGGAGGCGGCGGCCGGCGCGGCGGACCTGCCGCTCGTCGAGCGCGCGACCGCGATCTTCCGCGCCTACGCCGGCAACCTCGCCGCCGATCCACGCCGGATCCGCATCACCTTCGTCGAGATCATCGGCGTCAGCCCGCGCCTGGAGGAGCAGCGGCTCGCCCGCCGGGCCGGCTGGGTCGACCTCATCTGCGCCGAGGCCCGGGCGGCCGCCGCGCGCGGGGAGGCGGCACCCCGCGACTACCGCCTCGCGGCGACGGGTTTCATCGGCAGCGTCAACGGCCTGCTGCACGACTGGAGCGCCGGCTGGGTCGACGCGACGCTGGACGAGGTCGTCGACGAGCTGGTCCGGCAACTGCTGGGTATCCTGCGGCCCCCTGGGTGGAGTCCGCAGACATGACTCAGACAGGCGTACGGCCACGCCCGGTCGCCGGGGCCCCGGGGAAGGCCCGCCGGTAGTCGCCGGGCGACACCCCGAGGTGCCTCAGGAAGTGGTGGCGGAGATTGTTGGCCGTGCCGAGGCCGCTCAGCTCCCCGACCTTCTCGATCGGCAGGTCCGTCGACTCCAGCAGTGACCGGGCGCGCCCGAGCCGCTGGTCGAGAAGCCACTGGAGCGGGGTCGTCCCGGTGACGGCCTGGAGCCGCCGGTAGAACGTACGCGGACTCATCGCGGCCCGTCGCGCCAGGTCGGCGACGGTCATGGGCCGGTCCAGGTTGGCTCTCGCCCACTCGAGGACGGGCGCCAGCCCCTCGTCGTCGCCGGCCGGCACGGACAGCTCGATGAACTGCGCCTGCCCGCCCGGCCGGTGGGCGGGCACCACCATGCGGCGCGCCAGCTGGTTGGCGACGTGCGCGCCGAGGTCGCGCCGCACCAGGTGCAGACACAGATCGAGTCCGGCGGTCAGCCCCGCGCTGGTGAGCACGTCACCGTCGTCCACGTACAGCACCGACGCGTCGACGTGCACCTTCGGGTAGCGCTCGGCCAGCTGTGCGGTGTGCATCCAGTGGGCGGTGGCACGCCGTCCGTCGAGCAGCCCCGCCTCGGCGAGCGCGAAGGCACCGGTGCACAGGGAGACCATGCGGGCGCCCGCGTCATGAGCCCGGCGCAGGGCCTCGATCAGCTCCCGCGGCAGCGGTCTGCCCTCCTCGACGCACGGGTCGGGCACCGAGGGCACGACGACCGTGTCGGCACCGACCAGATCGTCCAGTCCGTAGCGGGTGCGCAGGCTCAGCCCGTGGCCGCCCGCCGCACCGTCCCCCTCCTCAGACCCGGCCCCGGTCCCGCACAGCCGCAGGTCGTACCAGGGATCGGCCAGATCGGGCTGCGGCTTGCCGAACACGGTGCACGGGATGCTCAGTTCGTACAGATCCCACGAGGGGACCCCGATCTCCTCGGTCACGACCACGGCGACAGAACCGGCACTCATGCTCCGCAGCCTATGGCAGGAATTTGGTGGAGGCCGTCACTGCTGTCACTGTTCCCGATCTTCGTGCCCTGCGAACGTGTCCGTACGTGATCACGCGTCATTTGGCAGTACATACCGAGGAGTTGGGAATGAACGCAGAACACCGGCCGGTCACCGTCGTCGGACTGGGCTCTATGGGCTCGGCACTGGCCGCCGCCCTGCTGGACCGGGGCCACCCGACCACTGTGTGGAACCGGTCCCCGGACAAGGCCCGCCCCCTGGTCGACCGCGGTGCCCGCCTGGCCGGCACGCCCCAGGAGGCGATCGCCGCCTCCCCGCTGACCATCGCCTGCGTGCTGGACTACGAGGCGCTGTACACCGCCCTCGACCCGGCCACCGGCGAACTGGCGGGCAGAACCCTGGTCAACCTCACCTCCGGGTCTCCCGAGCAGGCCCAGGAAGCCGTCAAGTGGGCCGACTCCCACGGCGCCGGTTACCTCGACGGCGCCATCATGACCACCCCGCCCGGCGTCGGCGACCCCGCCATGATGTTCCTCTACAGCGGCTCTCGGGAGGTCTTCGGCGCCCACCGCTCCACGCTGGCGACCCTCGGTGACCCGCTCCACCTGGGCACCGACCCCGGCCTCGCCTCCCTCTACGACGCCGCCCTGCTCGGCCTGATGTGGTCCACCATGACCGGCTGGCTGCACGGCACCGCGCTGGTCGGCGCCGAGCGGACATCGGCCACCGACTTCACCCCGGTCGCGATCCGCTGGCTGAGCGCGGTGGCGGGCTTCCTCACCACCTACGCGCCCCAGGTGGACGCCGGCCGCTACCCGGGCGACGACGCCACCGTCGACGTGCAGATCGCGGCCATCGACCACCTCATCCACGCGGCGGCGGCCCGCGGCATCGACAACGCGCTGCCCGAGCTCCTGAAGGCCGCCATGGAGAAGGCCGCCGCCGCCGGCCACGGACAGGACAGTTACGCCAGTCTGATCGAGGTCCTGAGGAAGCCCGCCGACAGCGGGGCCTGACACCGCTAGACCGACACCAGCACCACGAGATCCGTCGCCACCAGCAGCGCGCATCCCAGCAGCAGACCGGCCAGCAGCCGTGCGCGGAGCCTGCGGTACACCGCCTCGTACTCGCCCCGTAGCTCCTGCCCGCGCCGCGCCGTGCGTTGCCACGAGGCCCGGACGAGGGCGAGGTACTCCGCCGCGAACAGCCGCTCGATCTCATCCCGTTGGGGCTCCGGCAGCCGTTCGAGACGGGCGGCGAAGCGCGCGGCGGCCGCGTGGGCCTCCTCGTGTGCGGCGGCGGCGAGCAGATGACCCTCGACCTCGTTGTGGAACGCCCGCAGGTCCACGGGCAGATCATCCATGGCGGTCATCGCAGCGTCAGCTCCCGCTCCGCCGCCGCGACGTCCGCATGGTGCAGGTCGAACGCCGGGGACTCGCTGCGGATCCGGGGGAGGGCGACGAAGTTGTGGCGGGGCGGCGGGCAGGAGGTCGCCCACTCCAGGGAACGGCCGTAGCCCCACGGGTCGTCGGCCGTGACCCGCTCGCCGTACTTGGCCGTCTTCCACACGTTGTAGAAGAACGGCAGGAGCGACATGCCGAGCAGGAACGAGCTGATCGTCGACACCGTGTTGAGCGTCGTCAGTCCCTCCACCGCCAGATAGTCGGGGATCCGCCGCTGCATGCCCTGAGCGCCCAGCCAGTGCTGGACCAGGAACGTTCCGTGGAAGCCGATGAACAGCGTCCAGAAGGTGATCTTGCCGAGGCGCTCGTCCAGCATCTTGCCGGTGAACTTCGGCCACCAGAAGTGGAAGCCGGAGAACATCGCGAACACGACCGTCCCGAAGATGACGTAGTGGAAGTGGGCCACCACGAAGTACGAGTCGGAGACATGGAAGTCGATCGGCGGTGAGGCCAGCAGCACGCCCGTGAGCCCGCCGAACACGAACGTGATGAGGAAGCCGGTCGCCCACAGCATGGGCGTCTCGAACGAGAGACTTCCGCGCCACATGGTGCCGATCCAGTTGAAGAACTTCACACCGGTCGGGACCGCGATCAGGAAGGTCATGAAGG